>JALSQA010000163.1 GCA_026985685.1 Campylobacterales bacterium
ATACTTCAGTTTGTTTTGCATTAAACTCTTCTTTCTCTTTTGCAAGAGCTGCTTTTTCTTCTTCAAGAGCTTTTTTAGCTTGTTGGATATTTTGTTTTTCTTCTTCGATTTTAGCTAAAGTTTCTTTATCTGTATTTAGAGCTTGAGTTACTTCAGTTTGTTTTGCATTAAACTCTTCTTTCTCTTTTTCAAGAGCTGCTTTTTCTTCTTCGAGAGCTTTTTTAGCTTCTTGGATATTTTGTTTTTCTTCTTCTATTTGAGCTAGTGTCTCTTTGTCTGTTCTTAAAGTTTCAGTAAGTCCAGTTTGTTTTGCATTGAACTCTTCTTTTGCTTTTGCAAGAGCTGCTTTTTCTTCTTCGAGAGCTTTTTTAGCTTCTTGGATTTTAGCTTCTTCCTCTTTTGCACTAGCTTCTTTTGTTGCTAAAAGTGCAGTAGCTGCCATAGCGACTTTTATTTTTTTATCTTTACTTTGTAGCTCTTTTGCCTGTTGTGCTAAAGTCTCTTTCTCTTTTTGAAGTGTTGCTTTTTCTTCTTCGAGAGCTTTCTTAGCTTGTTGGATATTTCTTTTTTCCTCTTCCAAAGACGCTTTAAGTTTCTCAATTTGATTATGATCTTTTTTCAACTCTTCGCTTTTTGTTTTAAGTGCTACTTGTTTTGCTTGTAACTCTTTTTGCAATTGCTGGATATGCTCTTCTTTTTCGTGAAGTTTTGCCTGAGTATTAGCAAGTTTTGTTTTTTCTTTTTCAAGAGTTTTTGTGTCTACTGATGGTTGTTTTGGTTTTGCGACCAATGCCACAGCTCTTTTCATAGGTTCTTGATGTGTTATTGCTTTGACTTCTTTTTGTGCTTTGTGTTTTGCTTCAAGATCTGCTTTGTGTTTTGCCTCTGCTTGTTTCATCTCTCTGATTTTGATCTGTGTATCTAAGTCATCGTTTGCATTTTTATCTGTTTCATGCTTAAAATAGATCGTTTTTTCATGAAATGTTTTTTTTGTTTTTGTTATATCACCTTTTGTCTCTTTTAATTCGTGAGTTACTTTATCTTCATTGTGAAGTGTATGTTTATTTACTTCATGAATACCGCTTTTTTCTGTTTTCTCATCACTACATCTGGTAAATAAAAATATTAACACCAAAAATAATAATACTAAACTGACAATCTTTTGTCTCATCTTTCACCTCCGTTAAAAATTTCTTTATAATTATAAAGAAATATAAATCAACATTTACTGACGAAAAATATTTATTCTTTATTCATTGTTTTAAAATTCCAAAAATATTTCAAAATGAAATAAAATTGCTATTTCCTTAAAAAAACTTATAAAATTCACATAAAGTATCACTAAAGGAGATGACTATGACAATCGAGCATAAAATGATAAACGCATTAAAAGAGATGATGGATTCAAAAGGATATGCATTTAGAACTAAACAACTATATATAGAAACGATAAAAGAGTATATCTCATTTCATGGAAAAAGAGATCCTAGATATATGGGAATGATTGAGATAGATTTGTTTATGGATTATCTTGTAAGAAGTAGGAAGATTCAACCAAATTCAAAACAGAAGATTTTTCAGATATTGATGTTTTTTTATACACAGGTATTAGAAATTTCATTGCAAGATGAGTATATAGAAGCTTCTCGGATATCACAAGCTCTCTTAAGTTCAAACAAAACGATGGTACAAAGTGTGATGTATTTTTAAAAATATTATTGGTTTTTACTTTTATAAACAAATGCAAGTACTTCTGCAACTGCTTTATAAAAATTTTCAGGTATGAGTTCATCAAGATCGCATTTTGCATATAGTTCACGAGCTAGTGGAGGATTTTCAACTATCTGTATCATATTCTTTCTTGCTATCTCTTTGATTTTGATAGCCATGTTGTCAACTCCTTTTGCTATAAGGCGAGGTGCATTTTCTTTATCTTTGTCGTAACGAAGAGCGACAGCATAGTGTGTAGGGTTTGTGATGATAACATCTGCACTAGGTATATCTGCCATCATTCTTTTTTGAGCCATTTCCATTTGAAGTTTTTTGATTCTACCTTTGACTTGTGGATCACCTTCCATCTGTTTGTATTCATCTTTTACTTCTTGTTTACTCATCCTTAGATCTTTAAAGTATTGCAGTCTGACTATCATAAGATCAACCATAGCCAAAACAAAAAGAATCATAAGCATGATCGCTGCAAGCATAATGATTTTTTCTATTAGCCAGCCTATTTGACCTTGGAGTGAAAAATTTATAACAGTTGGAAGTTCATGTGTATATTGAATCAAAAAATAAAATGCTATACCAAAAACGATACTTACTTTGGCGGTGATTTTGACACCTTCGATCAATTTTTTTACAGAAAAAAGTTTCCCAAAACCTTTTATAGGATCAATTTTTTTGAGATCAGGAGTGAGTGGTTTTGTTGTAAATACAAATCCAAACTGAACTACTGAAGCTAAAATTCCAGAAAGTGCAACAACCGCAGCGATAGGAATGACCATCAAAACAAGTTCTTTAAGTGTGTTTAATCCGATAAGATAAGCCGTATTTGGAGTCATCTCAACTCCAACAAATGAAATATAGTATCTATAAAGAAGTTCAATTCTTGATGTTAAAAAGGAGGTAGCAAAATAAACAACAACGACTGCGACTACTAAAGTGATAAAAGCACTTGTATCTTGACTTCTAGGAACATTTCCCTCGTTTTTGGCATCTTCGAGTTTCTTCGAGGAGGGTTCTTCGGTCTTTTCAGCGTCATCAGCCATTTGTTATCTTTTTTTAATTTGTATTATTGATTTTCAATTCTCATAGAAAAATCTAACCAAACAGCCTTGTGAATAAGACTGCCACTACTGATAGCGTCTACACCTGTTTTGGCATATTCGACGATATTTTCTTTTGTTACATTGCCACTTGCTTCTATCAAGACATGAGGATGATTATCATCTCTATATGCAACAACCTCTTTGATGTCTTCGATTTGCATATTGTCACACATGATTAAGTCTGCACCACTTGACATAGCTTCTTTTGTTGCTTCTATACTTTCACACTCTATCTCTATCTTTGAAGTGTATGGTATACGTTTACGTGCTTGTCTGATAAATAAATGCAAATCATCAATAGCTGCTAGATGTGTATCTTTTAACATCAAACAATCATCTAACCCTAATCTATGGTTCGTGCCACCTCCACAGCGTACGGCATACTTTTCCATGACACGTAATCCAGGTCTTGTTTTTCGTGTATCTAAAAGCTTTACATTATAATCTTTGACTAGTTTCACAAAGTTAGCTGTATTTGTACTGATACCGCTACAGTGTTGCATGATATTTAAGATGACACGTTCATACATCAAGACACGGTTTACTTCTCCACGTACATAGCAGATAATATCACCTTTTTTGATCACTGTACCATCATATGTTAGAAACTCTATCTCGATGTGTTCCATCTCTCCTAACTCTTTTACATAAAGTTTGCCTGAAAATACACCATCTTCTTTAGCAATAACTTTTGCTTCGACTTTTCGTCTATCGCTAACTAAAGAGAAAAGATCTCCTCTCCCAATATCTTCAAGAATTGCTTCTCTTACTGTTTCTTTGACTCTCATGATTTAGTTCACCTTATATCTCAAACATACGTTCAAGTGCAATTTTCGCCCACTTACTAACTTCTTTATCAACTTGAATCTCGCTTATGATCTTATCTTCTTTGATAGAAAGAAGTGTGTTATACAAATCTTCTAATGTAGTTTCATTCATAGTAGGGCATTCTGGTTTAGTGGAAGAGAGTACATAAGTGTTTTTCTTTCTTAATCTATTGACAAGATTAAACTCCGTGCCTACAGCAACTTTTTGTTCAGGATCAAGCTCTTTTATATAGTTGATGATTTGACTAGTAGAACCTACAAAATCACACGCATCACATACTTCAGGTTTGCACTCTGGATGTGCTATAACTTTTATACCTGGGTATTTGTTTCTATAAAATTCTACATCTTCTACTTCAAAAAGCTGATGCACAGAGCAAAAACCATTGTAGCAGATTATATCTGCATCTTTTGGATCACTGCCATCATCTACAACACATGATTTAAGTTCCATTTGATTGGCGATATTTTGTCCAAGACACTGATCTGGAACAAAGAGTATCTTTTTACCGCTTGCGAGTCCTTTGGTGATGATCTTTTTTGCATTTGAACTTGTGCAAACCATACCACCCATTTCACCGACTCTTGCTTTAACTTCAGCAGAAGAATTTATATAAGTGATTGGTAAAATATCTTCTTTTTTAATGCCTGCTTCTTCAAGGATTTTGACATTTTTATCATAATGAATGCCGTCAATCATCTTTGCCATTGCACAACAGGCAATTTTTGGCATCAAAACTCTTTTCTGTGGTGAAAGAATTTTCACACTCTCTCCCATAAATCCAACACCGCAAAATATTAAAAATGGATTTTCATCTTCCATAGCCATTTGTGCAAGTTGTAAACTATCGCCACTTAAATCTGCAAGTTCAAATACTTCATCTTTTTGATAAAAGTGAGCTACGATCGTAACATCAAGTTCCTCTTTGAGCTGGAGGATTTTTTGCTTTAGTGTTTCATTGTTGTTTTGCAAAACGTTATCCTTGTTAAGTTTTTGAATCCTTACTATACCTAAACTCTATATAAAAAAAATTAAGTTATAATCCCAAACATTTTAAATAATAGAGAATTTTACAAAATCTGAAATATTTTAATGCTAAATCTTATCTAAGGAAATCAATGTTTGATTTTTTATCTAATACCAATATCCAGTTTTATCTACTTGCTTATTTGATGGGAAGTGTTCCTTTTGGATTGATTTTGACTAAACTTTTTACTAATATAGATATTAAAAAAGAGGGAAGTGGCAATATCGGTGCGACAAATGTACTTCGTGTATTAAAAGAGAAAAATCCAAAACTTGCAAAAAAGCTTTCAATAGCTACTTTACTTTTAGATCTATTTAAAGGGGTATTTGTACTTGGATTAGGATATTTTGCTGGAGTTAGTCAAGAGACATTATGGGCAATTGCAGTTTTTGCTGTGATAGGACACTGTTTTAGTATATTTTTATGGGGTGAGGGTGGTAAAGGTGTAGCTACTGGACTTGGTGTACTTTTGGTAATGATTCCTATCTGTGCTGTGATAGGTATTGTGGTATGGGCTATTAGTGCAAAAGTATTAAAAATCTCTTCTTTATCTTCACTCTTGGGTGTGTTAGCTGTAGGTGTCAGTTCTTTTATATTACATCCAGATATGGTACAGACACCAGTGGTGATTATTATTTTGATTATTTTATATAAACATACAGATAATATAGTTCGTCTTCTAAAAGGCGAAGAAAAACGTATCGCATAAATTATAATTTTAATATGTATACTATATATATAGAAGATTTTCATATTCGAGCTATTGTAGGTATTTTAGAGTTTGAACGTGAAAATCCTCAGCCTATTATTATTAATTGTATTTTGCAATATGAAAGAGATGGTGAAGATTTTATTGATTATGCAAAAGTATCTCACTTAATCGAACGATTAATGATAGATCGTCAATTTTTATTGCTAGAAGATGCACTTGATGAAGTGACAAATATGCTAAAAAAGCAATTTTTTACAATAAAATCCATAAAAATCAAGCTAAGTAAGCCAGAAATTCTTGCAAATTGCACAGTTTCTGTTGAAAAAATGACAAATTATTAAATTTTTTTTAAAAAGTCTTTATATCTAGCTGAAATTATGGTATACTTTTGTCAAATTTTTTTTAGAAAGGAAAATAATGAGAGTACTCATTGTTGAAGATGAAATCACGTTAAACAAAACGCTTGTCGAAGGACTACAGGAATATGGATATCAGGCAGATAGCTCTGAGAATTTTAAAGATGCAGAGTATTTTATAGGTATTCGTAATTATGATTTAGTATTAACAGACTGGATGCTGCCAGATGGTGATGGTGTTGATTTAGTTACAATGATCAAACAAAAGACACCAAGAACAGCTTGTGTTGTGTTGTCTGCAAAAGATGACAAAGAGAGTGAGATCAAAGCATTAAAAGCTGGTGCAGATGACTATATCAAAAAACCTTTTGATTTTGATATCTTAGTAGCTAGAATCGAAGCTAGACTTAGATTTGGTGGTACAAATGTTATCAAAATAGATGATCTTGTGATAGATCCAGATGAAGAAAAAATCACTTATAAAAGTATAGATATTGAGTTAAAAGGTAAACCATTTGAAGTATTAACACATCTTGCACGTCATAGTGATCAAATTGTCTCTAAAGAGCAATTGCTTGATGCTATATGGGAAGAACCTGAGCTTGTGACACCAAATGTTATCGAAGTTGCGATTAACCAAATCAGACAAAAGATGGACAAACCTTTGAATATTTCTACTATTGAAACTGTCAGACGAAGGGGCTACAGATTTTGTTTTCCCAAAAAAGCATAAAACGTAAGTTTCTTATCCAATTAGTTGCCGCATCGTCGGTGCTAATTGTGATTTTTTCAGTCGTTCTTTATTACTATATCAAGATTCAGGTTTATGATGATGTTAGCCAAAATCTCAAGAGCCAGGCTGTAGCATATGTCAAAAGTTCAAAGACAAAGTTACCATTTGAAAAAAACAATCATGTTTATAAAGAGTTTGGAACGGATACAACAAGTGTTGTAATACGAGTCGATAAAAAAAGTTTACCTTTTTATGAGCAATACAAAAAAGGAGACAAACCGTATATTACGATATTTTATCCTTACAATAAAGCAAGATCTAGTTTTTTAAAAATAGAACGTGATATTTCAAGTACAAAATCTTTACTTAAAAAGATTAAGAGAAGTATCATTATCGCAAATCTTTTAACTTTGCTGATTATACTTGCTTATGCGATGTTCTTATCTGAAACACTTCTTTATCCTGTCAAATCGATAAATAGAAGACTAGCACGTATGAATGAGAACTTTTTGGAAAAGATTGACACAGACAATCTTCCTGATGAGTACAAAACACTAGGTGAAAGTGTAAATAAACTCATAGAGAGGATACAAAACTTTGTAAAATATCAAAAAGAGCTTTTTATCGGTACAGCTCATGAACTAAAAACTCCATTGGCAGTCATGAAAACTAAAAATGAAGTGACTCTGATCAAAGATCGTGATATACAAAAGTATAAAGAAACCCTACAGGTAAATAACAAAACGATAGATGAAATGAGTGCCATGATAAGTTCTATCCTGGATATAGGACGACAAGAAGGTGCACAGTTTGATAAACCTGTAGAAGTTGATTTAGTACAGTTTATCAAAGACAAAGCAAAAGATTTTCAATTGATTGCTAAAAACAAACAAAAGCATATAGCGATAGATTTAGAGCCTGATCAGTATTGTATCATCACGCAACCGTCACTCTTGACGCATATTTTACAAAACTTTGTACAAAATGCTCTAAAATTTACACCAAAAGATGGTACAGTCACGATAAAAACCAGATTAATTGGTGATGACTTTAAGATAGAGATTATCGATGAAGGTGAGGGGATAGATGAGTCACTTGATCTTTTTGCTCCTTTTAAACGAATGGGCAATAAAAGTGGTGCAGGACTCGGGCTATTTTTAGCAAAAGGTGCGGCAGATGCTATCGGGGCGACTTTGGATATCAAAAATAGAAAAGATGGTAAACCAGGTGCAATAGCATCAGCAGTAATCAGTTCCAAAAATTATTGTCCGATGGGTGACATACCTCAGACTGGGAAAAAACGTGGTCTGTTTGGTGTACTTAGAAGAGAATACTAAACTTTATGGCACTTAAAATCATCGATGAATGTATCGCTTGTGATGCCTGTACAGAAGTATGTCCAAGCGGTGCTATCGAAGGTGCTGATCCTATCTATATAATCAGTTTTGATTTATGTACGCAGTGTGTTGGATATTTTGATGATCCAGAACCTTCATGTGTTAAAGTATGTCCTGTAGATGCGATCATCTTAGATGAAAGTAAATTAGAAACAGATATTCAGCTTATGGAAAAATATATAAAGAATAACACTTAATGGCAAAAAGAACAACAATTATTGATATTGGGTCAAACTCAATCACTTTGGTTATATATGAGAAAAGTTCAAGATATGGTTTTTTTCTTATCGAAAAAAGTAGAAGTCGTGTTCGTATTGGTGAAAATGCTTATGAAAGCGGTGGCAAACTAAGCGATGAAGCTATGGAAAAAGCTTTTCATACACTTGTAGACTTTAAACAAATAGCACTTGCTTATAAATGTAAAAAAATATTTTGTGTAGCCACATCAGCATTGCGTGATGCCCCCAATAAAAGAGATTTTATATTAAGAGTAAGACGAGAGTTAAAGTTAAATATCAAAGTAATAGATGGTGAGAAAGAAGCCTATTTTGGTGCTTTAGCAGGAGCAAATTTATTGCCTCCTATAGATGAAGCAACTACTATAGATATCGGTGGTGGTTCAACAGAACTTGCCAAGATAAAAGATGGAAAAATAGTAGACACCATCTCTTTGGATATTGGTACAGTGAGATTGAAAGAGTTGTTTTTTGACCAAAAAGCTGGTATTGAGGAAGCTAAAAAATACATAGATACAATTCTTAAAAAGTTACCTGAAAATTTTTATTCGTCAAAGATTATCGGTATTGGTGGTACTATTCGTGCACTTTCATCTGCTATCATGAAAAAAGAATCATATCCGATTGATAATCTTCATGCATTTACTTATGAGTATGATATACATCAAAATTTTATCAAAGAAGTTTCTACATCTACTGTTTTAGGATTGAAAGATATGCCTATATCAAGTAGCCGATATGATACCATTCGAGAAGGTAGTACAATTTTTTCTCGTATTTGTGATTTTATAGGAGCCAAGGAGATTATCACAAGTAAAGCTGGTGTGAGAGAAGGTGTGTATCTACATGACATATTAAGATCATCTCATGGCAAATTTCCACAAAATTTCAATGTCAGTATCAAAAGTCTTCAAGATCGTTTTGCTCTTTTGCCAAGACATAGCAGTCATACCCAACGTGTATGTAAAAGGATTTACAACGTACTTTATGATGAATTTGATAACGATAAAATATATGCTGAAGAGTTATTTAAAGCAGCTAAATTATTACATATAGTCAAAAGATTAAACATCTATTCTAACAGTGATCAAAGTTTTTTCTTTCTTTTGGAAAATCTGAATTTTTCACTCTCACATGAAGAAAAATTACTGATTGCGATATTGTTACGTTTCTCACAAAAAGGTAAAATAGATAAAAAAAAGTATAAACGATACAAAGAACTTTTGCCTTCATATGAAGTATTGGAGTGGCTTGTTTTTGTGCTTTGTGCAACCGAAGCACTTACAAGAAACAAGTCATTAAATCCTATAGAGTGTCAATATGATCAAAAAGTGTTAGCTATAAAATCAAACGAAGATCTATTTTTGGCAAAAGAAGCGATCAAAAAGATATATAAGCCAAAAGCATTTGCAATTGAGATTGAGAAAGTTGGTACATGATACGTTTATATGTGCTTGTATGTTTATTGTTTATAAATCTATTTGCATCAAATGATGATGAAAACTTAGAAAAACTCAAAGAAGCAGTTGTCAAAATATATACTGTTTCAAAAAGTGCTGACTTTACAAGACCATGGAATAGCTCTATCCACAGGATGAGTGGTTCAGGTGCGATTATCGAAGGAAATAAAATCCTCACCAATGCTCATGTTGTGGCAAATCATACATTTATAGAAGTTCGCCGTTATGGTGAAGCTAAACGTTATGAAGCAAAAGTTTTAAGTGTTTCACATCAAGCTGACTTGGCATTGATTACTGTCAAAGACAAAACATTTTTTGATGGTATTAGACCTCTTGATTTTGATTCTTTACCCCGTATAGAACAAAAAGTTTCTGTTTTTGGTTATCCTAGTGGTGGCAATACTCTAAGTATCACTTCAGGTATCGTCTCTCGTATAGAACATCATCGCTACGTCCACAGTAATGAATCTTTTTTGGCGATTCAAGTTGATGCAGCGATAAACCCTGGAAATAGTGGTGGTCCTGCACTTAGTGATGGCAAAATAGTAGGTGTTGTCATGCAAAGCAGAAATAGAGCACAAAGTATAGGTTATTTGGTGCCTACAGTAGTGATAAAGCATTTTCTAAAAGATGTTAAAGATGGACATTATGATGGATTTGCTCATACTGGATTGACAACACAAAAGTTAGAAAATCCTACTTTACGAAAACTATATCATTTAGATGAAAATACGACAGGTATATTGATCATAGGATGGGTATATAATTCTAGTGCTGAAGGTATATTTCACAAAGGGGATATCGTTACTGCTATCGATGGACATAAAATAGAAAATGATGCAACAGTAGAGTTTCGTTACCATGAATATACAAATTATAAATACTTTGTAGATCTACATCAAATGGGTGAAGATGTGAAATTTGATGTAATTCGTAAAGGGAAAAATATAAAACTCTCTTTACCTTTGACGCACAAAACAGATGATTTACTTTTAGTAAAAACAAAACGGTACGATAAAATGCCTAGTTATTTTATTTATGGTGGATATGTCTTTACAAAATTAACAACAAATCTTCTCTACCAACTAGGCAGTAGTGCAGTAGAGTTAAGATATCTAGCAGGACAAGTACCCAAAGCAGATCATAAAGAAGTTGTCCTTTTACTCAAAGTATTAGCCTCTCCACTCACAGTAGGAAACAACAATCTAGGGCTTTGGGTGATCGATACACTTGATGGAAAAACATTCCCTGATTTTAAAACATTTTACAAAATGATGCAAAATGATTCTCATGATATCATCGTGCTAGAGGATAAAGAAAAAGTCCAGCTTGCAATAGATAACAACCTATCAAAAAAATTACAAAACAAAATCTTAAAACGCTACGCCATAGCTAAAGATAAATCTGATGATTTATAGTGTTTGTTTCCTCGCCCATTTTGTAAAACGCTTTGCTGGGCTTAGGTGGTTTGGTATCTTTTTTTGATTGCATATCAGATCAGCTAGTAGTTTTGCATTGTATGGAGCGAAGACGAAGCCTCGTGAGCCTAGGGCTTTGTGGATGTATAGATTTGTAAAATATGTATATTTTTCCTGGGGTACTTTTGCACCTGTTGTGATGTATGGGTATTTTTTTATTGTTTGTTTTGCATCGACAGCTTCTCCTAAAATGGGAAAATAATCGAAACTAAAGTTTCTATAACCTGTATATTGTTTTAATATCTTTAAATTTGGAAGTGGTCTTATCTCAAGTGCTTGTTTGATCAGGTTGTAGCTGTCATCTTTTGCAGCTTTTTCTAAATCTATATCTCCTTTTATATGTGAAGCTCCGATGGCGATTTTATTTTCAAAATAAGTTGAGATAGATACACTTTTATGTAGATTGTATTGAAGTTTTTCATATTGATCAAAGCATACATCATAGCGATAACCACCGATATTTTTGGTCTTTAGATAGGGTATATTTAGTGGAAGGGTTTCGCTACCTGTTGCTAAAATAAGATATTTTGCTTGATATTTATCTACATGCCATATATTATCAATGTGTTTAATGTTTTTTACTTCATGTCTTTCAATTACATCTATATCTTTTAATAACTCTTTGATTAGTTTTACAGGATCTATGATCCCTGCATCTGGGAAATAGTAGTTATCATTTTGTTTTTCAAATGCAATATCTATATAGGGTTCATATGTTTGGCATTTGTGAATATCTTCATGATCGATAGGTAGTTTTAAAAGCCCATCTTTTTTGAGAAGATTTGGAAAATTTTCTGCATAAAACTCTAAACTATATTTTAGTGAGTCATTTAAGTAAGTTTTGTATGGAGATGGTTTAGATATTTTTGGCGATAGAAAAGCTCCAGCGGGATATGAACCGCCACTGCAAATAGTATTTTTTTCTAAAACCAAAGGTTTTAATCCTTTTTGTTTTAGTGCATAGGCACTACTTGCACCAGCTATTCCTCCGCCGATTATGATACAATCAATCAAAAATAGGGATTTTCTTTTTTCTCAAAGCTATTGACTGTTAGTTTTGAAAAAGCTTCAACATAGTTCCAAAAATCAATCTTGATATCTTCATCCATATCAAAGTTTTCTAATGCTTCACGCATACAGCCAAGCCATTCTACTCTGGCTTTTTCAGGAATGGTAAAATCATCATGAACTCTTATCATAAATTCATTTAAATCCATTCCTCCACTTTCTTCTTCATATACTTTTGGACCACCACATCTTTGGATGAAAAATTTTGTATTTTTCTCTTTGACCTTGTCAAACTCTGCACGATCTTGTGGAAAAAAGTTATGAATGTCACTTTCGTAAATGATATCATAGAAACTATACATAAGTTTTTGCATACCATCAGCACCTCCTACTGCTTTGAAAAATTCTGGACTGGGATTTTTGTAGGGAACTTCTTCCCCTTCAATAGTTGGTGTGATTTTAAATCGCATTGATATCCTTTAAAAAAGTTTAGACATATTTTATCAAAATTATTTTTAAAATTTATATTTGAAACCCAATTTTGAAATCTTTGCAGGTTTAAAATACAAAGACCATTCGTTTGACGCATCAAACATCTTAACAGGGACTAGGTCGCTATTTAATGCTTCTAACACTTTGTGTGTAAATTCTTTTATCGCAGATTCTTTATCCTCCTTTCCTTGTGTGGTGGGTGCCAATGTTGATTGACTTTTTAGTGAACGTATCTGATGATGTTCTTTATTGTATTCTTTATAATCAAATGCTATAGATTTTGATGGAAAAAGAAAACAGCCACATAAAACACATGAATAAACAAAATTATTTTTTTGTAATATCATAAAAGCTCCTTTTACTTTATATCGGTTAAAGTTAATAAAACTTAACAAAT
>JALSQA010000164.1 GCA_026985685.1 Campylobacterales bacterium
TTGTTCTAACTTTTGTTTACGAATCTTTTCAGGATCAAACGCTTTTCTTTTTTTCTCTTTTTTATAATCTCTCAAAAATATATGTCTTCTCTCTTTATGCTTTTTCGCATAAGGATCTTCATATACCTTTACTTTTGTTTCTTCTATGGCTTTGTTTAGATTTGTTATGGCATCAGCATATTTTTTAGTTTTCATAGCTATCAAACCTTTGATACTATAAAACTTTGATGCGTCAAAATCTTCACTTGCTTGATCTACTTCATTTAACTCTTGTGTAGCTTTTGTATAGTTACCATCATAATACATCATGGTTGCCAACTCAAGATGATTTGATTGTTTTTCTTCTTGATTTGCATATGCTATACTAAATGAAAGCATACATATCATTGTTATTATTATCTTACGCATATACATCCTTAATCAAAATCAAATCTAATCTTCTGTTTTGCCCAGATTTTTACGGCTTTGCCTTTATACTGAGCAGGTGAAAACCGCCAACTTCTTACACCATTTAAAGCAGCACTATCAAAAACACCAGCAGGTGAACTATCAAGAACTTTAGCTATCTCAACACTACCATCTTCTCCGATTAATAGATTTACTATTACATATCCTTTGATATGTTTTCTAAGAGCTGATTTTGGATACTCTAAAGGTCCACGTGAAACAACTTTTGGCTTAACATCAACTGTATTTTCATTCATGATGGTATCTTTATCCAAATCACCAAGAACTTTACTTGCATCTCCTAGCATATTATCAGTTGCTAATTCTGGTATGTTCATTTCAAGTCCACTTAGTGCTGCTCCTAGATTTGGCAGTGGTGCTTTAGGTGGTGCTTTTCGTTTATGTCTTTTGGGTTTTGGTTTTGGTTTAGCTTTTGGAGGCGTTTTGTTTTTTTTCATCTTGACATAACGCATTCCTTCCTTTGGAAGCTCTTTTTTTTCTTCAACTTTTTTATTGATAGATATAATCAAAAGCATCATCAGCAATGCTCCAAAAAACATTGAGAAGACTCCAAAGAGCTTTAGTTTCAATCCAGGTTTTTTAAATTCCATATTCCATCAACCCATCTCTTTAGTTGTCGAAACGGCAACATCTTTTGCACCGCCCATCCTACATGAATCTACCACATCTATCAATCTCTCTACTGGTATCTTGTCATCTGTTATAACAAGTATAGATTTCTCTTTTGCAGTATGTAAGATATCTCTTATCTTGCTTTGCAATGCCCATAATTTTACAGGTTGATTATCTACATAAACATCACCACTTTTATCTATATAAACACGAACCACTTTAGAAGAAGCCCGTGAAGCTGATGCCGCTGTCGGTCTGTTGATATCAAGCTTCATATCTTTAACAAAAGTTGTTGTCACCATAAAAAAGATCAACAAAATAAAAACCATATCAATAAGAGGAGAGACATCAACATTTTCTACTTGATCACCATTTCCACCTTTTCTTCTAAATCGCATCTATATACCCTCCGTACAAATAACATCTTCTATCTGCTCAAATTCTGTCTCAAATTTATGCTCTTTTTTATCCAATACCCTGCCAAATATCAATCCTGGAACGGCAACAACTAACCCAAGTTCAGTTGTAAAAAGTGCTTTTGATATACCACCAGATATACTAACACCCTGACCAAACATAGCACTTGACTGCAAGGCATCAAAAGTCTCAATCATACCCATCACTGTCCCAAGCAAACCTACAAGAGGAGCTAACACAACAATCGTTTTAACCAATACTCCATACTCTTTTATCACTTGACGGTAAGCAAAAAGAGCATCAGCCGTAAAGTCACGGCAATTTGCACCTATTTTTTTTGCTTCATCACTAGCTAATAAAGCTGCAACAACGGCTCTATCCAAAAGTCCATTTTTTAATAGTTTATCTTTTCCTTTTTTGTGGTGTTTCTCGATCAGTCTACGGATATTTCCTTTTGTTCCACGATGCAACAGCAGATATCTATACCCTAGTCCATACCACATGAAAAGATTTAAAACAAACAGCACCCACATGATGATTCCACCATCATTTAAAAAGGTTAAAAAGGTATGAAGTGCTTCTGTAAATTGTGTAATCATCTTCTTGAATACTTCTCATAAAGATTGATAACATGAAGTGCTGCACCTTCCATAGAAGCCTTGATATTATTTGCCCAGCTAGAAAGCAAGTTACCAAGAAGTAGCAATGGAATAGCAACAATCAAACCAAACATAGTCGTAACCAATGCTTCAGAAATACCACCAGATAGAAGTTTTGGATCACCTGTTCCGTGTTCGGTGATGATATCAAATGTCGCAATCATACCACTAACAGTTCCCAAAAGTCCAAGCAAAGGTGCCACAGCAGCGATAACCATGATAAAGCTTCCAAATCTATCTAAAGAGCTACTCTCATTTAGCATTGATTCAGTTACAATATCTTCAATATGCCCACGATCTTTACCAAGATTTCGAAGTGTTGTTTTTATAACTCTTGCTGTTGCACCATTGAAAGATTTGATTTTTTCAAGTGCATCTTTTGGAGACCCCTCTTTGATAAAACTATTTTCAACTATATTTGATATTTTACTTACACGACTACCTGCTCCCATAAGGAAAAGTGCTCTTAATAACACAAGCAAGAAACCAAATGCACCAAGTGCTAAGATGATATACCCAATCACACCACCACCATCAAGATAATCCTGAATAGTTTTCTCTTTTACATAAGGGATATCTTTTTGATCATTTTCATAAGTAAAGATTTTAAGTGTATCAACTTTTTTACCACTTAAAAGTGCTTTTGCAGTTGTATCTGATCCTGGTTGATTCCAAAGTTTAAAAGCCCCATTTCCAGCTGGTGCTAATGCTCCACTACCTTTAGAAGATACACCATATCTTGCAATATTTCCAACTTTAACTATATCTCCTGATACACTTAGACCATCAACTAAAAAAAACTTTCCTTTCTCATGTGATATGGTTGATAATTTTTTATACAAAGATATTGTATTGTCAAATATTTTATTTAATCTTGTAGATATATTTGTTTTATTATCATCCTTATAATCTACTTTATATTGTGAAAAAGTCATAGAAGCTTGAGAAAGAACATCATCAATCATGCCTTTATCATCTACAACTTTATCGAGAGATTTGTTGATATTTTCTAGTGAACTTTGTGTATCTTTTGTCTCATTTGTAAGACTTAATAACTTACTTTGCAAACCTTGTATAGATGATTTGGCACGCAAAAGATCTCTTTCCTGCATACTCTTTTCAGTTCTTAATCTTCTTTGCAATTCATTTTTCTGTGCTTTTAAAAATGTATACTCTTCTTGGTATGCATCT
>JALSQA010000165.1 GCA_026985685.1 Campylobacterales bacterium
AGCAGAGTATAAAACAAGCAAATCAGCAATCGGCTTTGTTATCGGCAAAAACTATGTTGCTGTGGCAAATTATGATGATAAATCTGTAGATATCCTCACTCGAAATCTAAAACCTATTGATAAAATCAAAACTGGTTCTAAAAATGTCGGTATCAAAATCTACAAAAATTACCTTATCTTTGCACAAATGGACAATGATAAAGTAAGTGTATTAAAAGATGAAAATAAAGGTAAAGGTAAGCCGAATTTTAAAAAATATAAAGAGTTTAAAGTAGGTAAAATGCCTTTTGATGCAATGATTCAAAAAAACACTTATATCGTTGGATTTTTCCTAACAAAAGGCTTTGGAGTGATTGACCTTGATAAAATGAATTATAGAGAGATTAAAGTTACAGCTGAGGGAAATAAACCAGTACTTAAAGTACCTCATTTTGGATTTTGGTCACTAAGTAAAGATAAAACTTTTATACCAGCAGTTGGGGATAATAAAGTGCTTGTTTATGATAAAGATTTTAAATTTATTAAAAATATCACTATGCAAGGTTTACCAGTATTTACATCTTTGAGTCCTGATAAAAAATATATGGCAGTTACATTTAGTGGGAAAGATTTTCCTACAATCCAGATAGTAAATACCAAAACATTAAAAATTGAACATACATTTAAGTTTCCTGGTAAAGTACTTCATGTAAGATGGTCAAATCTTGATCCTCAGCTTTATGTATCTGTAAATGATGCCAATCAAGTAAGTGTCATAGATACCAAAAATTGGGAGTTAGAGAGAGATATATTTCAAGTTACACATCCATCTGGTATATTTGTTTATCAGACAGAGGGTAAATAGATGGGGAAAGTTTATCTCACGGGAGCTGGTCCTGGCGACATCGACTTGCTGACGATTAAAGCTTTGCGTGTTATCAAAAAAGCAGATGTGATTATTTACGATCGTCTTGCTAATCCTTTGATTTTAAAAGAGGCAAAAGATGGTTGTGAGTTTGTTTATGTTGGAAAGGAAGATAGTCATCATACTTTGCCTCAAGAAGAGATAAATGAAGTAATTTATCAAAATGCACTAAAACATGATGTGGTTGTTCGTTTAAAAGGTGGAGATCCTTTTGTTTTTGGTCGTGGTGGAGAAGAGGGGATATATCTTCGAGAACGAGGTATATCTTTTGAGTTTATCCCAGGTATTACCTCTGCTATCGCAGTTCCAGAGTATGCTGGTATTCCTGTTACTCATCGTGGTATTACAGTCTCTTTTCGTGTAGTAACTGGACATGAAAGTAAAAATAAAGACCACTCACAAATCCCATGGGAGAACTATAAAACAGATGATACGATTATCTTTTTGATGGGACTTCATCGTCTCAAAAAGATTGCATCTAAACTTATAGAGATAGGAAAACCAAAAGATTATCCTGTGGCGGTTATCAGTAAAGGAACTACACCTGATGAAAAGACTGTGATTGGTACACTTGCTGATATTCATGAAAAAGCTAAAAATCTTCCTACCCCTGCACTTATAGTTGTAGGAGAAGTAGTGAATTTACATAAACAACTCAACTGGTTTGAACAGGAGTGATTTGTGCAAGATATAGTGGTGACTCTGGTTTTTATGATGGCTCTTTTGATGTTTGCTGTCTTTCCTGCACTAAAAATTACAGAATTTGTGGCAAAAAAATATACTATTTCTGCTAAAATACAAAACTTTTTAACACTTGTTTTTACAGTTGTTCTTGCTTTAGGAGCAGCGATTTATATGAAAATAGGCTGATTAATCTTCTTTGATGTGAGGTAAATTTATGGATATAATTATTGCTGGTGCTGGAAGAGTGGGGCATCTATTGTCTAAAGCACTATGTGTGAAACATAATGTTACAGTAATAGATAAAAATGGTGATGTTTTACAAGTTTTAAATGACAGTGTAGATTTGCTAACTATTACAGGTGATATTGAAGATCCAAGTACCTATGCTCCACTTTTAAATAAAAGTTTTGATATTTTTATCGCAGTTACTGATAGTGATGAAGCAAATCTTCTTTCAACATTGATTGCTGATGATGTTATAGATGCGAAAAAGAAAATCATTCGTTTAAAAAATGAATATTTTGCTAAAAGTAGTATATCCCAAAAACTTGGTATCAGTGATGCTGTTTTTCCTTTTAGTACTACGGCTGTTTCTATCAAGGCTCTTTTAGATTTTCCCAAAGCCAATAATGTCAAAGAATTTTTATATACTGATTTTAAACTTATCTCTGTTTTTGTTCAAAATAGTGATATAGTTGGTGAAACTATAGAACAGTTCGTGCAAAAAGACTGTATTGTTGTAGGGATTGAAAGAGAAAAGACATTTTTTATTCCAAATAGTGATGAAGTTTTACAAGAGTATGATTTATTGTATCTTTTTGGAAATGATCAAGTTATCAAAAACTTTTGTGAGATTATAGATACAAAAATGCCTAAATCCATCACAAAAATAACTATTTTTGGTGCTTCTTTATTGGGTATTGAGATTGCAAAAGCATTGGCTGATAAAAATATTTCTATAAAAGTCATTGAAAAGGATAACGATCTTTGTATGAAAGCAGCAGAGATATTACAAGATAGTGCTACAGTTATCAACAGTCGATATATAGAACATACTATTTTTGATGAAGAGCAGATAAGCCATTCTGATATGCTCATATCTACTGATAGTAAAGATGAAGAAAATATCATTCGTTGTTTAGAAGCTAAAGAGAAAGGCGTCACAAAAACAGTCGCTATCAATAATAACAAACAACATTATGAACTTATGCATAAGCTTGGTATTGTAGCGGCTAGAGGACCTAAAGCAAATGCTTATTATGCGATTCTTGAAAAAATGGGTTCTAGTTCATTGGTTTTTGAAAAGCATTATTGTGGTGGACGTGCTACGATATTTATGAGAAAAATATTTCCAAATTCCTCTTTAAATGGTAAAAAAGTGAAACCTTTTTTGGGTGAATATACAAAATGTTTCATCGTCAGAGAAGGTATTATTCATTCATTTGAAGAAAAATTTATTCTACAAGAGGATGATTTGATATTTGTTTATTTGCAAAGTAATCTTGAAGAAAAGGTGAAAAATTGGATTTACTCACTTTAAAAAATGTTTTAAAATTTTTATCCATAATAGGTATTGCATTATCTCTGTTTTTTTTGATTCCTATTTTTACTGGGTTCTTTTTTCATGAAGAGATTAAGGAGTTTATTCTATTTGATGGAATCTTTTTTGCAATAAATATTTTATTATTTATATTGATGTATAAGCATGTTTTACAGATGCGGATCAAAGGCTCTATCCTTGCTGTA
>JALSQA010000166.1 GCA_026985685.1 Campylobacterales bacterium
AAACCAGAGCAATCAAATGTCCTAGGACCTTCAGCCCCCCAAACATATCGTCTTCCCAAATATCTTTTGGCTGTTCTAATGATGCCGTAATCTCCTCTGCCTGATCTAGAAGCAAAAGTAAACAATGCATTTCTAGCTCTTTTGCTTCGGATTGACTTTTTTGCTTTATCTGTTTTGACTTGTTTATTTAATGCTAGCACCATACCTTTTTTGAGTTTTGCTCTTTTGCCGAGATGATTAAGCTTTTTAAGTTTTTTTATACTGATATTGTTGATTCTAGCTATTTTAGCCCATGTATCACCTTTTTTTACTTTGTATGTATTTGCTCTCTTGCTCTGCTCTTTTTGCACCTCACCGCCTACACTCAAAAGCATACCGGTATGTATTCTATCTTTTTTGCTAAAGTGATTTAAGGCTCTAAGCTTTTTGAGTGATATATTATTCTTTTTTGCTATCAGCCAAAGAGTATCTCCCTTTTTTACTTTGTATTTTTTAATTTTTGTTTTATCTATTACAGAGAGCATCATCCCTTTTTTGAGCTTACTTTTTTTATTTAAATGATTGAGTTTTCGCAATAGAGCAACACTCATACCAAATCGTTTTGCTATTTTTTTAATGGTGTCTTTGCGTCTTACTTTATACTTTTTTGTATCTAATGCCAATTTTACATCTTTATTGGCTTTCGATGTTTTTTTCAAACTCTTGCTATCGACGAAGCTTTTCTTACTGACAATCGTAAGCTCTTGTCCTACTTTAATTACATCATTCAATTTTAGATTATTTAGTGCCATTATCTCTTTGAGAGTGATATGATTTTTTCTTGCTATCGAAAATAGAGTATCGCCACTTTTGACTTTATATATGCCTTTTTTTGCCTTCTGCTCTTCTGTTTTGGCATCGCTATTTGAAGCTACTTCTGTCTTTTTCTGCTCATTTGCTGACTTATCGGGAAAATATGTGTTTGTCTGAAGCTTCAAGCTTTGACCCACTCTAATCAAATCACCGGCTTTCATGCCGTTTAGTTCAAGCACCTCTTTTATGGTAGTGTGATGAGCATGAGCGATTATATAGAGAGTGTCGCCTCTTTTGACCGTGTAATCTATTTTTTCACTTTGTGGCTTCTTTTTATCTGTTTTGACTATCTCTTTTTTCTTTTTTACCAACTTGCCTTGCTTTTGTATATCAGTAGGAATCTTTAGCACCTGACCCACTTTCAACTTAGCATCATATTTTATATTATTAGCCTTTAGTAGATCATTTATAGTGCAATGATAAGAGTGTGCAACTGTATAAAGCGTATCGCCTCCTGCAACGGTATAGCTTGCTAAGTTTTTCTCTTTTTTTAACGCTTGCTTTGGCTTAGTGCTGTTTTTATCTAATGTTGAGTCTGCATTTATCTTGAGAATTTGCCCCACTCTGATGAGGTGATTGCTATTTAATTGATTGTTTTTACTTATATCTTCAACTGTGGTATGATATTTTTTTGCTATTACTATCAAGCTATCGCCACTTTTGACTTTATACTCAATTGTCTGATTTTTCGCCTGAAGTCCGACAAAAGATAACAATAAAATAGAAATAAATGTTTTTCTTATAATCAAAATATACTCCAACACATAATTATATTTCTAATTCTATACTAATTAATATTAGTTTGTCAAGGCTATCTTAGCTCTTTTGACCCAATTTTTCTATATTTATAAGACAAATATAACCTTTTTCGGATAACAATCGATTAATGGTTGATAAATTTTATAAGGTATAATACTCAAAAAGGAGCACAAATGAAAAAATATCTTATCTTTATTGCTTTGTTTGCACTATTTTTGCTAGCTGGTTGCCAAAATGACAAACGGACCAAAAACCAAACAGGCTATGCACAATCCACTGTGGGATATCCAACACAAATTAAAAACAAACATAACAACTCATCAACAAAACAGCAAACCATATCAATCACTCCATTCAATCAAAAAAATCCTATTGGCATAAAAGTTGAGGATGATAAAATAATCATAGATACCAAACAGACAAAAAATTTTTTGAATTCTATCGCACAAAGATTGGATAGCGGGTTTAAGAAAATAGAGAACAACCTCAGAAAAAACAGTGTCAAATCACCAAATGAGACAGGCATCATCATAACAAACAACAAAATGCAAATCGATCTAAACAAATCTAAAAAATTTATGGAAAAATGGATGAAAAGTATGGAGAATGTTGCTAGAGAACTTAACGAAACGATGAAAGATATCGAAAAAAGCTTGCCAAAATATTGATACAGCAGATTGTCTCTGCTATATCGGATCTATTTAGCCAAAGCAGCTTTTGAAGCTTCTACTACTTTAGTGAATGCTTCAGGATTATTCATAGCCATATCAGCAAGAATTTTTCTATCCAGCTCAATATTGGCAAGTTTAAGCCCGTGCATAAAAGTAGAGTAATTCATACCATTCAATCTAGCTGCTGCATTGATACGAATTATCCAAAGCTTTCTAAAATCTCTTTTCTTTTGTCTTCTATCTCTATATGCATATACAAGTGAACGCTCAAGTTGCTCTTTTGCTTTTCTAAAGTGTTTTCTTCTACCACTATAGAAACCTCTTGCCTGCTTTAGAAGTTTTTTATGTCTTCTATGTCTTACTATACCTGTTTTTACTCTCATTGTTTTCCTTTACCTTATCTTCTTTTAGAGTCGGTGTCAGATCCAGTCTGAACTTGCCCCAGTGGGGGAATCTAATTTTTAACTACGCTATGCACTCTTTTATATTTTTGACATCTGCTTTATCAACATATTTTGGTGATCTCATCTGTCTATGATGCTTGCCGTCAACTTTTGTCAAAATGTGACTTCTGTAGGCAGTGCCTCTTTTGATCTTGCCACTCTTTTTAACCTTAAAGCGTTTAACAGCACCTTTAATGCTCTTCATTTTTGGCATCTTGACTCCTTTATTGTATTTTCCCTGCATATAGAAATAGGGGTCAGTATTATATCGAGATAGTTTTATATCTTGCTGTTGTAGGGTTTAAATCAGCAACCAAACCACCTTTGTTTAGCTCCATTCAGCAACCTCACTTACCGCCAATAACTAAACCCTAAACATCAAACACCACCCAAACAATTAAAAAACAACGCACCCAAACACTAAAAAAACATTCTAATCTAAACAAAAGAATAAAAAGAAAATTAAAAAAAGAAAGATTAAAAAAAGAAGTATCAATAAACTCTCAAGATGGCACTGACCTACATTCCCACCAGCGTAGCCGGCAGTATTATCGGCGATGGAGGGCTTAACTTCCAGGTTCGGAATGGAGCTGG
>JALSQA010000167.1 GCA_026985685.1 Campylobacterales bacterium
TTCATTTGGCACATCACTAGAAGATTCTATGACACTATTGTCTTCTTTTACATATCTTGTTTGATATTTTTGTTTGGTACTGCCAGTTGTTTTTATATAGTTGTTGGTACTACTTTGTTGTGGTACGAGGTAATCCCATAGTGCATATTCACCACTATTTGAATAGGCTTGTTTATTACTAGTGTCCGTATTATCTCTTTGTGTAGTTGTTGTACCACATCCTAATAGGGTTATGAGTATTGTTATCATTATGAAGGTGTTTTTATACATAGCTTATCTCTCTTATCATGATATTATCTTTCTTATATTTAGTATATCGCCAAGTCTGGGAAAAGTTTTATTTTTTTGCAAATAAAATTTGTTTAATCTAAAAAAAGATGACTTTATTTGCAAAAGGTAACACTTTTTAATCTTTTTATACATTATCCGTGCTCTCTAAAAAAAATTGCTTCGACAAAGAAGAACAGTGTACTTGCCAAAGGTGAGAGTAAAAACCATAAAATTAATCTATCTTTAAATATATAATAAAAAACACTTCCCCAGCTAAGCACTAACAGTGCCAGATGCAGGATAAATATAGGTTTATGAACGAAAATAGTTTTGCTTATATATGTAAAGAAGATTGCAACACATATTGCAGCGATATAATGCCAAAGTTTCTGGAGTGGTTCACCTTTTTTAAATTTGATATATATGAGCAATATTAAAAGTGCTAATATTACTCCCATAAATATATAAAGTCTCATCTAACGCTCCGTTTGCCAGTCATCATGATTTGTTTCTTTTTGATTGTAGTGTGATAGTTTTTCTAGTATATCAAACTCTTTTTGTAATGATTTATCACCTATTATCTGCATTTGATCTTTAAATTTACGTTTAAAAAGTGTGAAAATATTTTGATAACCTTTCATCACTTGCAGAGGACATGAACTTCTTTCCCATGTTTTGATGTATTTATACTCTGGTCGTTTTGGTGGGTAAATCATACATCTTTGCATCAAAGGTATAAGTGTCTGGTTTGCTGGGGATGGAGTATCATTGCAACTTTTTCGTGTATCTATGAGCCAGTTTTGCATAAGGGTTACATATTGGCTCAAAAGTATTCCTTTTTGTATGCTAGTGTTTTGAAAATAGAATCCCTCTTTGAAATAGACACTTTTACTTGAGTGATATGTTTTATTGTTTCGATCTTTATAGCTAACTTTTAGTTGAAGATTTTCTTTGCTATTTGCTTGTTTTGATACTTTTACGATTACTATAGATCCTTTTGTTTTACTCTCTTTGTTTTGGCTTGGAAAGAGTGTATTTATATACATCACTCTATTTGTACTTAGGTTTGCCTGTGGTGAGCCGTAAATGGCTTCTATATTATAGCCCTGGCTTTGTAGTGAAAGACTCAGATCAAATACCAGTGGTGTGACCATGAAGTCAAATTCATCATCGAGCCTTTTTTTGAAATCATCTATAGAATGCACACCATAGTAATTTGCTCCTTTTGTTTTTGAGACTCTATCTATAAGGTTACTATTAAAATCTATTCCAACACCTATAAATGTTGTATAAATTCCCATTTTTGAAGCTTTGTCAACCATTCCAAATAAGCCCTCTTTGCTTAGTTCACCTTGATTTGGCATAGCATCTGTGATAAAAATAATTCTATTTTCATATTTTAGAGGGTCTTTTTGTGCATTTGAGAGTTTATCAAAAAGAGTCAATCCTTTTTTATAGCCTTTACTCCAGTTTGTACCACCTCTGGCTTTTAGCTCTAAGATATGTTTTTTTATTGCATCCATATCAGTTTGTGCAACTTTGTGCAGTGGTTTGGCAAGATATGCATTGTTATCAAAAAGTACAATTCCTAAGCTATCTTTTGGGTATAAATGTTTTAACATATTAACCAAAGAGATGTTTGCTATTTGCATTTTTGATTTTGTTTCATTTTCTTTATTGGTAGTTTTATTTTTTCTATCATAATAGTAGCTAGTAAAAGGTGAACTCATAGAGCCAGAGATATCAAGTACAACGACTAAATTTAATACTTTTCTCTTAAAATCTGAAGCTTTTATATTGGAATTTAGTCCAACACTAAGATAGTACTCTTTTTCACCGCTAAAGAGATTTTGTGTGGCTGCTGTACTGTATGAGGGGCAAAATAGATTTTCACAGGGTGATTTTTTATCAGTATCAAAATAGTGCTGATAAAATACCCCTTCATAAGTTATGCTTTTTAGTTTTGGAAGATATCCGTTTTTGATATTGTCATCAAAATTATTGCTGTCTTTTGCCCCACCTGTGGCAAAGCCTATATTTGCATTTGATAGTGATTTTAGCATTGGAGCGGGGGCTGGCATGGCAGATGTCACCATTTTTCTCATCATGTGTAATTTTGTAGCATTTTGAATGATAGTACTATTATATTCCCAGTCATCAATGGGCTTTTGGTCTTTTTTATTTTGCGACATACCAGAGAGAGTTACTATTGCAACTATCAAAAATACAAATAATTTCATTTTGCACCCTTTTATTAACTATCATGTATATTATACATTAAAATTTAGTATAATTTGCGAATGTTTAGAATTATTTTGTATTTTTTTTTATTAGTGTTTGGCAGTGGTTGCTTTTTAACTTTTTCACCTAAGAAGCCAGAGGATAATAGTGTATGGCAAAAATTACCACAGGAACCTAGCTATACGAAGGATGAATTGCTACATCTAAAACACGACTATGATAAAGTTCTCTCTCTTGCACAGGCACAGATAGGTATACCTTATCGTTATGGTGGCATGAGTCAAAGTGGTTTTGACTGTTCTGGATTTGTATGTTATATCTATAAAAATGCCTTAGGTAAGAAACTACCACACAATGCCAACAGACTTTCCACTTATGTTCAGAGGTATGATCTCTCAGAGTTAGAAAAGGGAGATTTGGTCTTTTTTGATACATCAGGACGTGGGAAGGTTAATCATTGTGGCATCTATCTTGGTGATGGTAAGTTTATCCATGCATCTAGTGGTAAAGCTAGAAGTGTAACAACTTCTGATTTAACAAAAGGATTTTATAAAAAAGCATTTCGCTGGGGTGGGAAAGTGCGAAAATGGTAAAAAAAGAGATTGTTATCATCGGTGGTGGTGCTAGTGGTTTGATGGCTGCTGGGCGTTATGCCAACAGAGATATTGCAATACTCGAATCAAACACAAAAATTGCTCAAAAGATCATGATATCTGGTGGGGGTAAGTGTAATATCACAAATAAAAAAATCTCTTTTAAAAATTATTTGGGTGATAATACATTTATATCAAAAATATTAAAT
>JALSQA010000168.1 GCA_026985685.1 Campylobacterales bacterium
GCGTTTCCTGAATGTATTATAAATAATTTGTGTGTATTTTTTGTGTAGCCATACTAAAGACATAGCTTTTAAATTATTTAACAGGATTAACTTTTTGTCCAAAGATGACATTCCATGCAGCTTTTCCAGCATCTTTGGCATCAGATTGTACACGTATCTCTACTTCACCTAGTTTAGTTGGTCTCATACAGACAAATACATGATCTTCGGGGTAAAAATTTACTTTTGTCTTAATCAATGTTCCTGCTACCAAAGAAACAGGTTTAAAGACTTTCCATCCCATAGAAAGTGCAATTTTTCTCAAATGCTGTGCATCTTCAAAAATACTTCCTTTAGCTTGAAAACACTCCATTTTAGATTCAGAAGCATTTAAAGAGATCATAGAAGTTATCACAAGAATAAATAAAAACTTTTTCATAAAGCACCCCTTTTGGTAGTGATATCCTACTATATCTATATTTTCTTAAAATTATTTTAACTAAAGATCATGCAATGCTTCTAACAACTTTTCCTCTTTTACCATGCCATACAATTCATAAGAGAGTCCACCTTCAAAATCATACATCAATTTAAAAGGCAGTGCACCATTCCAATGTGTATTTTCCTGAGCATATGCAATCAACTCTTTTGCAAAAGATAGATTAATAATAGGATAATTTAAATGATGTTTTTTTGCAAAGTCAATCATTTTTTTATTATTTCGTTTTGAAGCTGACTGTATGCCTATGATTCGTACGTTTTTGGCAAAGTTTTTTTGGAATTTCACCAAAGAAGGCATTTCAGCCACACATGGAGGACAGTTTGCACCAAAAAAATCCAAAATGATTACAGTATTTGGAAATTCTTTTATTTTAAGTGTCAAAGGTGTCATTTGTATGTGATATGTTTTACCTAAAATACTTTTAACACTAAACTCATTTGCACTAAGAAGTAGATTTGATAAAAGCAGTAAAACTAATATTTTTTTCATTTAAACAACCTTTGTTACTATAATCTTCGTATCTTGATAGATAGCACTATCACCTTCCAATGAAGACTCATCAGGAGTAAGGTAGTTTACACCAGATGTACCCGAATAAATTTTCACACAATCTTCTCTCAAATCATCACTTAATTTTACCATAAACTCCGCTTCACCATAAGGAGAACTTGCACGCACCAAATCTCCCTCCTCAAAACCACAGCAAGGGTGAAGATAGATAAACTTATCTCTTTTAAATTGGCTATTTAAAGAGTATTTGTATTTTGAAGTAATCAAATAATAACCATCCATTTCACATAACTCATCATCATACTCATCCATAAATTGGAACTTTTCATCATCCGTATAAAAACCATCACTATATGGAATCTCTTGATAAACTTTATTTTTTAGATAACCATCTTCTTCATATATATTATTTCCAACGATAGTGGAGATCATCTCTTTTTCACTTTCTAAAGTCTCAAAAGAGAACTCTTTACAAAGTTTGTTTGTAAGCTCAACTTCACTTATGCCTATATCTGATTGTGTAAGTTCTGGCATTTTACCTATGTATTCACTTCCATATCCAAAACGTATGTCCTCTTTTTCTAAAAAGTTTTTAGCGGGAATAACCAAATCTGAGAGTTTTGAAGTTTCATTTTCATAAAGTCCAAAATATACACAAAGTTTTGTCTCCTTTAATCCATCTATCACTTTTTTTGTATTTGGCATTTGATTTGCGGGATTAGATCCTTGTATAAAAGCAATATCATATTGCCCAAAATCTACAGTAGAAATAGGTACTTGTTTTTTACCTTTTGGAAATATATTATTAAACCCAATCATACTGTTTCCTAGATAGCTGACACCACATCCCTCCTTCCCAAAAAGTCCCATCATCGCAGCAAAAGAGTCTATTGCTCTTAATACACTAGCACCATGAGCATACTTTTGTACTCCTACACCAACCAATATCGATACTTTCTCTTTTTCCATCAACATCAACGCTGTCAAAACATCTTCGAGTGCTAAACCACTGTTTTCAACCAAAGTTTTTACAGGAAATGAACGAAAAAAATCTACAAAATAATCAAAATCGTTTGTAAATTTATCAATAAAATCATAATCCTCCATCTGCTCAATATAAACAAAACGTGCAAACAAAAGTGCTAATGAAAAATCTTCTCTAGGTTTGATCTGTAAATGGATATCTGCTTTTTTAGCTATGGAAGTTTTAACAGGGTCTATAACAATTAGGATTTTATCTTTGATAGCTTCTAAAAAATGTGCATTTGTAACAGAACTATTACGTCCCCATATAACTACTACACGACTTTTTTTTATCTCCTCATAAGGCAAACTCAAACTCTCACCCCGACCTGCTACTACACCACTCTCACCTGCTCCATCACACAAAGAACCTTTAGTAAAAGTAGCATCCATTTGTCTAAAAAAGTGCATAGGAGCATCTTGAAGTTTTCCAAAGTTTCCATGCCCTTTAAAATATAGAACATTTTGAGACTCTTTTAAGCTCTTTGTTAAAATCTCCAATGCTTCTGACATGGATATATCTTTACCCTTAAATCTTGGCTTTTGGATTCTTGGTGTACCTAAATAACTATTTAAGTTAGGACACAAAAACCCCTTTGTGATAGGATGAACCTTATCCCCATGAAGTTTATTATCATCATAAATCACACTACACATATCGTAGCAATCTAATGGACACGTTGTTTTATTCATATATTTCCCCCGAAAAAAGGGCATTATAACATATTTATTACCGTAGCAACAAACAATACATCTATAAAGTTTAATTTTATTTGTTAAGTTTTATTAACTTTAACCGATATAAAGTAAAAGGAGCTTTTATGATATTACAAAAAAATAATTTTGTTTATTCATGTGTTTTATGTGGCTGTTTTCTTTTTCCATCAAAATCTCTAGCATTTGATTATAAAGAATACAATAAAGAACATCATCAGATACGTTCACTAAAAAGTCAATCAACATTGACACCCACCACACAAAGAAAGGAGGATAAAGAATCTGCGATAAAAGAATTTACACACAAAGTGTTAGAAGCATTAAATAGCGACCTAGTCCCTGTTAAGATGTTTGATGCATCAAACGAATGGTCTTTGTATTTTAAACCTGCAAAGATTTCAAAATTGGGTTTCAAATATAAATTTTAAAAATAATTTTGATAAAATATGTCTAAACTTTTTTAAAGGATATTGATGAGATTTAAAATCACACCAACTATTGAAGGGGAAGAAGTTCCCTACAAAAATCCCAGTCCAGAATTTTTCAAAGCAGTAGGAGGTGCTGATGGTAT
>JALSQA010000169.1 GCA_026985685.1 Campylobacterales bacterium
ACTCTTTGGAGAAAAAGCTTGGGAAATATTGGAAGAAAAAGGTGTCTATTATCCAAATATAGAAACATACCACAAACAATTAAATCCAAATGAATTCCAATACTATCCAGAAAATAAAAAATATTACACTACACAAAAAGAGAAACTAAAAATAAAATGCAACCTCACCTATCTCAAAGCCAAAGGCGTTGATCCAATGCCACAGTGGGATGATAGTTACAACTTTAAAGTACCTGAAGGTGAATTTAGACTCATCACAGGAAGACACGCCCAATTTACCCAAAGTGGTACTACCAACAATATGATGTTAAGAGATCTCATACCAACAAACTACATCTGGATTAACAAACGAATCGCCACACAAAAAGGTATCAAGTTTGGAGATTTACTTGAAGTACAAAGCAGTGTCGGTAAAATCCATATCAAAGCATACCCAACCGAAAAAATAGCTCCAAATCAAGTTTTCATGGTACATGGTTTTGGTGGAGAGAGTAATCAAATGCATATGGCATACGGCAATGGAGGCAATGACGCTGTACTAATCGAAGATAAAATTGAACCAGTTTACGGAGCAGCTGTTATGAATGAAACAAATGTAACAATAAAGAAAGTATAATAAATGATGGTGCGACCGGGGGGATTTGAACCCCCACACCAAAAGGCACTACCCCCTCAAGATAGCGTGTCTACCAGTTCCACCACGGTCGCATATATTTGGGGTCAGGGTTTAAAAATTAAACCCTGACCCTACTAGGATACTAACCTAAAAATGGGTTAGCATAAAGAGCGATCAATGCAATAACCAATGCATAGATAACTTGTGCTTCGATCATCGCTAGTGCGATAAACATTGTAGTCATTAGTTTACCACCAAGACCTGGGTTTCTTGCAGTACCTGCGATTGTAGCAGCAGCTGTATGACCCATACCGATAGCACCACCAAGTGCAGCTAGACCAAGACCAACACCAGCAGCTAGTACTGAGTAAGCTTTAAGAGTTTCGTTTGCAGCATCTTCACCTGCAAATGCAGCAGTTGCAATAGCAACCATCAAAAATAGAATCTTCTTCATGGAAGTTCTCCTTAATAAAAATTTCGTTTTTCAAAGTCCGTTCGGCTTGCGTATCCCTACTTATCACTTTGAAGGGGAGATTTTACCCAAAAATAGGTAAAAATCACTTTAAACTTTTTCGATAAGTTCAAGTTCTACTTTATGACCTTTAACAGAGAGAACTTTTACTTTTACTTTATCACCTATTGACAATATATCAGTCACTTTATCAACTCTCTCATCAGAAAGTTTTGAGATATGCAACAAACCATCAATACCACCAGGAAGTCCTACAAAAGCACCAAAATCAACAATACGTTTGACTTCACCATCAAAAACTTGTCCCTCTTCAAACTTTGGCATATCTTTTTTCTCACGTTTGTTATCACGTTTTTTAGCTGAGAGTTCTTTGATATAATCACAAGCAGCACTTACCTGCACTTTACTTGCACCTTCAACTTTAACTTGTCCACTCTCTTTATCCAAATCTACAGAAACTTCAAATCTTTCGATTATCTCTTTGATCGTTTTACCAGCTTGTCCGATTATCGCACCAAAAGTTGAAGGATCAAGTGAAAAAACTTTATGAGAAGGTAATGCATTTTCATTTAGTTCTATTTTTGAAGCAGCTTCTTCCATGATTGAAAGGATATGATCACGCCCTCTTGTGGCTTGTTCGAGTGCCTCTTTGAGTGTATTTTGATCAATACCGCCAAGTTTGATATCCATCTGCAAAGCTGTGATACCATCTTTTGTACCAGCAACTTTAAAATCCATATCACCATCATGATCTTCCAATCCCATGATATCGGTTAAAATCGCATATTTATCATCTTCTACTACCAATCCCATTGCTACACCAGCAACAAGTTTTTCGACTTCAATTCCAGCAGCTTTAAGAGCCAAAGACCCACCACAAACTGTTGCCATAGATGATGAACCATTTGATTCTAATATTTCTGAAACTACACGAACTGTTTGGCTATTATCAAGATGGATAGAAGGTTCTATTGCTCTTTTTGCAAGATTTCCATGTCCTAACTCTCTACGTCCCGGAGGTCTGAGCGGACTTGCTTCCCCTACTGAAAATCCTGGAAAATTATAATGCACCATGAAGTTTTCATAATGAACATCTTTATCAGATAGAGAATCGTACATTTGTGCATCTTTACCACCACCTAAAGTAACAGTAACCAATGCCTGAGTCTGACCACGTGTAAATAGACAGGAACTATGAACAGAAGGAAGTATATTTGTCTCTATATCAATAGGTCTCACCTCCTCCAGAGCACGTCCATCAGCACGTCTTCTATCATTTAAGATCATGCTTCTTACCATATTTCTTTTATAGATATTTACCATTTTTGAGATGATCGCTTCATCCCACTCTTCACGCTGTGCAGTCTCATCTTCTGATACTTTTTTGATGATATTATTTAACTCACTTGCTCTTTCACTTTTTGCCATTTTATTAATAGCATCTTTAATCTCTTCTTTATAAAATTCATCAAGATAAACTAAGATACTATCGTGGATTTTATCCTCTTTTAGAGTAAGATTAGAAGAAGGTTTTTTAAGCTCTTTAAAACCTTTTTCATAATTTTCACTAGCCTTTTGGATACCTTTTGAAGCTATTGATAATGCTTCTAAAATTTCATCATTGCCAAGCTCATTCATCTGATACTGAGTTATGATTTCATCATCCATCATCATAGGTACCATTAGAGGATCAGGAGTAACCATAGGCATAACTTCTACATCTTCAGTACCAATAGCTCGCATCTCAATCATCAAAATTTCATCTTTTGTACCAGAAACAAATAGATCAAGTGTACTCTCTAATAATTGACTTTTTGTAGGATTGATAATATACTCTCCATCAATACGACCAACTCTGATAGCTGCAACATTTTTATCAACTGGTAAATCACTAAGGTACAAAGCTGCTGAAGCACCATTTAGTGCTAATGTCTGAAGATCAACTTCAGGGTCACTGCTAAGTACAAAAAGTACTATTTGTGTAGGATAAGCATATCCTTTTGGGAAAAGCGGTCTTAAACTTCTGTCTATAATACGTGAAGTAAGTGTTTCAAAATCCCCAGGTTTTGTTTCACGCTTGATATAACCACCAGGGATTTTAGCTGCGGCATAACTTTTTTCTATATATTGTACAGTCAGAGGTAAAAAATCTTCTTCTACCATTTTATCATCACGTGCTACAGTCGCTAATATAACAGCATTTTTTTCGCGGACCAATACCGCTCCTGCTGCTTGTTTAGCAACCTTATCTATCTCATATATCTCTTCTTTATTGTTAACATTGATGCTTACAGTGCAACCCATCTATACTTCTCCTTTTTTTAATGGCAAAAAATGATTGCATTTATCTAACATTTCAATCACTTTTTTTGGTTTAATCTCTGGTAAATCTTTATAATAATACGAAACTCGAATAAAATCTTTTATCTGATGTAGTGTATAAATTTTATCAACCTTCATATCCAAAACTCCAAACAAATCATCTGCTAAAAATGGTGTAGCCAAAGATACCTTTTTGATACCTAAATTAATCACACTTTTTAATGCACACATAGCATTTAATCCTGTTTCACAGCCTTCATCAATTAACAAAATATTTCTATCTTGCAAATCACTGATAGGCAATCCTTTGCGATAACGATTTTGATAACCCTGGATATATTTATAAAAAAGTCTTTCACCTTCTTGATAGATAAAATCCATAGGAATACCAAAACTTTTAACCAATTTTTCTTCTATAACAATATCATTGGTTTCACTCACCATACCAAGCTGGCATTCATCATTGTAGGGTGCAAGGATTGCTTCACTAAAGAGCAGATCAAAATCTAGCTCAAAGCGTTGTGATAATTTAGAGGCGATCTCAACTGCTCCACTTGAAAGAGCAATTAAAACCCATTTTTCATGTTGCATCACTTTAACAGGCAATATCTCTACTAAAGCTTTATATGCATCTTTTCGATCTTCAAAAAGATATGTATCAAAATTTGAATTTTCTACCATAATCACTTTCTGGGTACTGTTTTTGTACCTCTTCATCACTAAAACTAAACCTATAATGAAACACATACTCTTTTAATAAAGTATATGCTTCATTGAGTTTTTGCATTTTACTATCTTCTTGATTAAAATCAGGATGATAGCGTTTACTAAGCTCTCTATAACGTTTTTTTATATCTTCATAAGAGACTAAAACAGGCAGTTCCATCACTTCTAAAGCATTGTGTAAAGCTTTGCTTATATCATCTTTATTTTGCATAAGAGCCAAGATTCTGACTTAATATCAACTTTTTAAGATCATCATCCATAAAACGAATACCTACTCCAACAAAGGCATTTTTAGTACGTTTGTTTAAGAAATTATCATAACCTCCATAAAGATCTACATGTTTTAAGAAGTTATACCTTGCACTGATTTTAGCATGAGGTTTATCACCACGAATGTCATTTTGTGCATTAAAATCAAATACTTCTGCACTTGCCTGTAATGTATCATCTAACATATAATAATCCATACCAGCACCTACTGTACTTTCTAAGATACCAGTTCTTAGCACTACATCATCAATACGTTTTGCAATTTGGGCAGAGATAAGAACATTTGATGATTCATGTTTTTTAGGCTCTATAAGAGTTCCATCTTCATTCATCCTTGAGTAATCATCCATACCTACAACTCCAAATCGATACTGTTTTGTATCACTTGGTATATAGTTTAACCCTAAATATCCTTTAGTATAACTATCATCACTCATGTATTCTGTGTGCATTGCTACTTCTAATTTGACTTTGTCAATAGTATCAAGCAGTGATTCTACTTTGTCAAATGTATCTGTTCCAGAACTAAAAAATGAATCTGCTGATACAAGCGTATTGTTAAGTGGTGTACGATTTTTGGCGATAATAGCACTTAAATCATCTCCGATTTTGGTAAATTTATCCGCTAGACGAGGCATTTTTTCTTTTATATCCGCAGAAGCTGTTTTTAAATCTTTAACAAGAGTATCTAAATTAGCAAGAATTTGAGGAAGCCTTCCATTAATCGTATCTGCTGTTTGTTTAAAACCTTCTCCAACATCTGAAAGGTTTTTGGCCATTTTATTAAAGTTTGTAATCGTACTTTTTAAAATATCTAAACTTGTTAATGCCTTCAACTCCTGGGTAATTTTTTCCAGATTTGCAAATGTCATTTTTAAATTTTCTCTAGTCTGGGGATTCATGACTTCTCTAAACTCTTTTATGAAAGATTTAAATTCATTTGCTGCTTTTGCCATAGAATCACTAGCGTCCTGGATACTTAAAAGTTCAGGTGCAGTTGTGATGATATCACTGGTATGTAAGTACTCTTTTGATTTGCCTAAGGATATCTCTAAATAACGTCCACCAAGTAAAGACTCCTGGATAGGTTTGATAACAGAATCTTTTGGAACTTTGATTTGTTCATATATAAAAAGTGTTGCCAGAATGCCATCACCTTCAATGCCTAAACTTTTGATATATCCTACTTCAAAACCATTTGCTTTGACTTTAGAATTTTCACTAAGTCCAGCTGCATTTTTTAGATGAGCTTTTAAAATATAACCCTCTTTTGAAAGATTTTTAAAGCTACCAACTTGCGTACTCAAAGCAAACATCAACAAAAATCCAACAAAAACGAATAATCCTACTTTTACTTCACGATTCATCTTCTATCCTTTTGGCTGCGATACATTATCATCACTCGTTGGTTTCAAAATCGGTACATTTTGAGGTTGTGGTTCAAAACCATCTTCATTTAATACTTTTGTATTAACATCTTGAACATATTTATAATTTACACCACCAATGTGTGCAAAGCGTACCATCAAATAAATTCCTCGTTTCGTAATAGACTCTGTACCACCGCTTGTCAGGCTTGGTGTAACACTCTCTTTGTACCTAAGCTGATAACTCCAGCATTTCTTGTGCATATCAAGCCCAATACGCCACTCTTTTGTAAAATGATGATCTAAATCATAATCTAAACCACTATAAAAAGAGTAGCGTTTATCTATAACTCTCAAAAAATCTCCGCTAAAGAAATTAATCTTTGTTTCATTTGGAGCATCATTGTATGTGTGATCTAATCGTATATTATAGGTATCATCATTATACCTTACACCAGATTGTATCTTTTTAAGCTTATGAAATTCATAAGAATAAATCAATGCATTACGAAGTGATAAGTTATTTGAATATTGATAAATGACTTCATTTTCAGCTTGATTAAACTGTTTAAATTCTTTATCATAAAAATATCTTTGCACAAAACGATCAATTAAATAATTTGTACCATTTAGATTATAAAGATAATTATTCATCTTTATGATAATACTTTTTTGCTCTAAATTAAAAGGAATAAAATCAGCGAAGTAACCTTTTTCCCTATTAAAACTTGGCAGGTTTAAAGCCAGAGATAGTTGTATATTGTGTATACTATTTTGATAAGGTTTTAGTAAATCACTCTCTAAAGCTATTTGATGATAGTTACTTAAATACCTTGCATTTTGTATGCTTGAATTTGCATCTGTATAACTCACATGAGAAAAATAAAGATTTTCACTCATTGAGAGATTAAGATAATTTTTAAACAAAGGGACAGTAAATACAAAAGGTAAAGATATCTCATGCTGGTGTGCACCTAAACCTTCTCTTCTATATGAATTTTTGAATTTATAATCAATCGTATAAAGAAAATTCTGCATCCCTAATATCGTGGAAAATTTATGATACTGCAAAGAAGGCAGAGTTTGTAAAGTCTCTTTGTTACTTATCTTTTCTGTATCGATAAAATATTTTGCATAAGCACCAAAATAATCTTGATATCCACTGACATAATAGTTGAGTTTTGACGTTATTAATTTATCAACAGCATATTTATTGTCATCTTTTAAATTGACATAATCAATATCATTTAATGTTGTTATATCAATCAATAAACCATCTTTATAGCTATAAGGATTATCTTTGATAAATTTTGTAAAAGGAGCTTCATTTTCATAATAAAAAGAGGCACCTTTATGGACACTATTTTTAAGATTATGAGAAGAGGCATATTTTTTCTTTTCGTCAAACACACCTAAAGTCAAATGTCCTTTTGAGTATGGCGAATCAGCAAAACGAAAAGTACTATATAATCCTAAACCACGGTTGAGCCGCACTTGTGGATTAAGCTGTATATCCCATGATTTTGATGGAGCGATGAAGATAGGCTGCATAAATAGTAAATTTTCACTATTTTCAAAACCAATTATAGGCTTTAATAACCCACTTTTTCGCTTATGAATAGTAGGAAAAGCTATCCATGGCAGATACAAAACTGGAACTTTACCCAAATAAAAACGAGGATTGTATAAACTTACATATGATTTATCTTTGTGTAGATGTGCTGAACTAAATTTTATCTGCCAATCAGGAGCTTGACTAGGACAACTAGAAAGTGACGCACTTTTGACATAAAAATTTTTTTTATTAGCACGAAGTTTTTTACTTCTGATCCAGATATCTGAATCAGCTTCTTTTATGAAAACATTTGAAGTTATAAAAGTATTATGCTTGAGATCATAACGTACTAGATCTGTTTTATTTATCATCTTACCCTGAAAAAATAAAACAACATTACCAGATAAGGTAATAATCTGTTTTTTTTGATCATAGATAGCTTTATCTGCACTAAAAGTTGAATCTTTGTTATAGATCACAATCCCATCACTAGCAACAATACAATTACCTTCATTTTGTACTGTTTTGGCATAAAGAGTATATCTTTTACCCTTTTTAGTAAGTGGAGCACTCAATAAAACAGAAGTAGACAAAAGTACAGTTGCTAAAATATTACGCATCAACCACCAATGTTTTTGCAAATTTATCTTCCCAGGTTATTTTCAGAGGGGAGAAAAGAGCAACAATAAAACCAAAATAAAAGAGCAATTCACTAACAACACGCATAAATGCACGAATGATTGCCGCAGCTGGTGAAGGTATAGCAAAATATTCCTGATCTATGATTTTTATTTTCATAGCCATTTTGCCAAGCGTAGCACCATACATAGCAACAAAAATGCTCTGATATAAAATCTTTATTATCAAAACATAAACAATCAAAGATTGTGTATATGCAACAATCTCTTCGGGTGATTTTAGTACAGATATTTTATCTGATATAACAATATAAAAGATAAAAGAGAGTAAAAGCTCATCAATAAAAGCAGCTATTGCTCTTTTATTGATGGAAGCGAGTGTAATATTTTCTATCTCTAACTTTTTAAGTAATTTGTCTTCAGTCATGAAAGTGCTTGATATGCGATATCTCTACGGTATTTTTTCCCAGCAAAATGCACTTGACCACACATCAGATAGGCTCTGTCTCTTGCTTCTTTGATACTATCACCCATACCAACACAAACTAAAACACGTCCACCTGTTGCAAAAAGTTTATCATCTTCTTTACTCACACCAGCATAGGAGATATGTGCTTTGTCCTTTAATTCATCAATCACAACATCATCAACAATAATTTCTGATGGCATAGAACTTTTATATGGATAATTTTCACTTGCCATGACAACTCCAACGGCATAAGAATCTTTAATCTTGATATCCAGACTATCTAAATCATCTGTGCAGGCCTTATAAAATAGATCACAGACACTACTAGAGATTAAAGGCATCAATATCTCACATTCAGGATCACCAAAACGTACATTGTACTCTAAAACAATCGGCTCACCATCTACAACCATGATACCGATAAATAATACACCAGTATAAGGCATACCCTCTTCCTGCATACCTTTTAGTGTAGGTTCAATGATACGTTTTTCGATCTTTTTATAAAGAGATTCATCGATCAATGGTGTAGGTGCGTATGCTCCCATACCACCTGTATTTGGTCCTTTATCTCCATCTTCGAGACGCTTGTGATCTTGGGCAGCGGGTAGGACTTTATAGTTTTTGCCATCACAAATTGCAAATAAAGAGAGTTCATAACCATCAAGAAACTCTTCAACAATAATCGCCTTACCAGCATCTCCAAAACTCTCACCACTAAGCATATCTTTTGCTGCTTCTTTTGCTTCCTGGTGGCTTTGAGCGATAATGACACCTTTACCAGCACACAAACCATCTGCTTTTACAACAATAGGTGTCTGAAGTGTATCTATAAAAGAAGAAGCTTTTTGATAATCATCTGTTTCGATATACGCAGCAGTTGGAATATCATATTTTTTAAGAAAGTTTTTCATGAAGATTTTGGAACCTTCAAGTTGGGAAGCATCCTTTGAAGGACCAAATATTTTTAAATTTTTTTCTTTAAATATATCTACAATACCGCCTACTAAAGGGGCTTCTGGACCAACAATCGTTAAGTCTATATTATTATCTAACGCAAAATCTGCCAATTTATTAAAATCGCTAAGAGAGATGTTTTCGCCAAGTTTATCTGTTGCCCCATTGCCTGGTGCAAAGTAGAGTTTTTTTACTTTTGGATCTGTTTTTAAAGCAAGTCCGATAGAGTACTCTCTACCACCACTACCTATAATCATTATATTCATATATACACCTATTTTTTAGAACATCTCAAAGAGATTTTTAGAATTTTAGCACAACAAGGATCATAAAGATATCCTTTGGTTGCCCGAGTAGCCGTCCCAATAATGATGTAGCCCTAATAAGCTAATATTTTAGGAGAGACCCTCTCTTTAGGGGCAATTAATACAAATCGCCACACACCAAGAGGCGTACAATCTCCAAGTACAAGTACTGTGTCGGACCCTCTGTTTATGGTTTATCGAACCACTCAGGCTGGGGTAATTATAGTATAGATAGTATTAAGTTAACTTAAAAATTCTAAGATTATTTACCTTTTGCTTTTTGGATATTGTGAATATAATCATATCCGATGCTTATTGTTTTTTCAGTTTTTAAGTGTTTGGATAATTCATCAATAACAGATGAAAAATCTTCAAAAAGATAATTGGCATAACTGCCAGGGATTGGGTTTATTTCATTGAGGTAGATTTCATTATCAATTATAAAAAAATCACAGCGTATCAATGCACCTTCAAAAGAGTTTTCATATATTTTTATGAAATTTTCTTTTAATTTTTCTACTACACTCTCATCTATATCTGCCTGAAGTACTTGTTTAGTACGAGAAAAATCAAGATATTTTTTATCAAAATCCAAAAATTTCTCTTTATGTGGCTCTTCTACAATAGAAAAAATATAATCATCACCCTTGCATCCTGCTAAATTATACTCTTTTACTCCATCGATAAAAGGCTCAACAAGCACTTCATCATCAAACTCATAAGCAACATCCAAAGCATACTCTAATTCACTTTGTTCGCTAATGATAGAAACTCCAATAGAACTACCAAGTCTTAAAGGCTTTATGATGACTGGGAAAGGTATTGAAATATCATAAGAGCCTTTTTGTAATAATTCATAAGAGAGGGTTTTAATACCACGCTCTTTTGCATACCATTTTGTATATAGTTTATTAAAACTCAAAACACTAGCTTCTAGTGAAGGCCCGATAAAAGGAATCCCAAAAAAGGTAAACAAGGAAGCAAATTTTCCATCTTCACCATCTCCACCATGAACTAGATTGATGAGAATATCAAATTCTACTTTTTTTTCTTTCATGAAAGATTTTTGATAAAAACCACCCTCTTTCAAAAAAAGTTTACTCTCTTTTTTATAATCACCACTGCTAAAAAGTTTAGATTTCATTTTACTTGGATCTATAAGATAAAAATCACGATGCTGATCACAAAAGATAAAAGACAAATCCCTATGTAATACATCTTTTAAAGTAATCGCACTAACAATACTTATCTCATGTTCATAACTTTGTGCTCCAAAAATAACGCAATATTTCACATCTGTTCCTTTTTATCTTAAATTTTTTAAAGCTTCTTTGATCAACTCTTGTGTTGTCTGAGCCTTTGAAGTAGCTAATACTTTTTGAATTTTTTCTTTTTTAAAGCCAAGAGATTCCAATGCCATCAATGCTTCTGTTTTGGCTCCGTCAAGAGGACTATTTTGTTCATTTTCAAGTCTAAAATCACCTAACTCAACTAGTATCCTTTTTGCACTTTTAGGACCTATCCCAGGTACTGCTTTTATCGCTGTGACATCTTGAGTTAAAACAGCATTAGCAAAATCATCAGGTGTAAATGTCGAACAAATAGCCAATGCTGTACTAGGACCTATACCATTTATTTTGATCACACGATCAAACATTTGTTTCTCTTTTTGATCTAAAAAACCATATAAATTCTGACTATCTTCTTTAAAAATTTGAGTCGTATGTAATATAAGTCGATTTTGTGAAATGGCACTACTACAATTTAAGGAGATATGGATCAGATATGTTAAACCATTTGGGAGTTTCAAGTGTAGTGAGGTAGGTTCTTTATAAACTACTTCACCTTCTATTGCAATTATCATATATTATACTATCCTTTTTTTCGCTCAAGCGTGTAGTTGCCATCCTCCATTGTCTTTAGCGTAATTTCAGAAATCATCTCTCCATCACTAAATAGATGTGAAACTTCTATAGGAGGCTCGACAACTTTAAACTTGACTTCATTAAATTCTTTCCATATTGATTTATTAACTACTCTAGCAGAGAAGACGGAATTTATCATCTCTTTGAGGTCATTCTCAAAAGTTTCGAGGGCGATTTTATCATCTTTTAACTCTTTTAATAATAAATTATGCTCTTTAATATTTTTCTGATTTTCTCTTAATTTATTCATTAAAGAGAGTGGTACATTTGTATTACGCTCTTTTAATTCCTTCACTGTTTGATGGATTTGATGTACATTTTCCTGTTCATTTTGAATCTTTCTACGCAGTAATTTTATCTTTTTGGTAGTAAGTTTTATCTCTTGTTGCATCGTTTGAATACTATCTTCTAATTTTTCAACCTGCTCTTTAAAATCTCTTTGAGATTTAGGATCAATGATAAATTTATTACCATCTCCTCTTAATGTATCTATCTCTATATATTGTGAAGCAAAAGCATTCATGTTTGAAAGAACTTCATTAAAATAGATCTCTTTTGCAATAACTTTGCCTCCTGAAGCTTTATCAATGTAAGCAATATTTGCCTCAACTGTACCATTTTCAAGAATATCAATATGCACTATATCACCACTGACATACCCTTTATGTAAGTGTATCGTTACATCTTTGGCGATAATCTTTGAACTTTGGTGAGTTTGACCACCTATCTCTACTTTATCAGCTTTTACTTCTGCTCCACTACCGACATTTCCATTTGTTTTGACTTCAGCACTCTCTATCTTCATGCCTTGACCAATAGTATCAACTAAGCTATCTTTACCTTCGATATTAACTTTTATATTATTTTCTTCACCTGCATCTATAGAACCTGTTGCTTTAAAACTTATCTCATCAACAACTAATTCATCTTTTATCTCATAATGCTGTGGAGATGATTCATAAATAAAACCATCTTTAGCAGCATAATAAAAGATTTTTTCTCCCTCTTCTTTGACAATAAAATCTTCACTTACAACAACATCAAGATTATGGCTTAATTCTATTTGTGTAAAATTGATAACACACCCTTTACAATTTCTACCAATTTGACCTTCTCTTGACTTGTGT
>JALSQA010000170.1 GCA_026985685.1 Campylobacterales bacterium
CGGAGTCTGGATGAATGTTGCAAATATATACAGAAGCAAAGATGATGGAAAAAGTTGGGAAAAATCAGATTTTCTCAAAAGATATGGGGTCAATAAGCATATCCATCTTATAAAATACAGTCATATTTTAAACCGTGTCATGTTAGCAGATGGCGATAATCTTAAAAAACTTTGGATGAGTTCAAGCGAAAAAGATTTTGATTTTGATAAAGAGTGGGAGCTTGTTAATAGATTTCATATACAAATGGGTGGATTTACTTCTATGACTGAGATAGATAATAGTATCGTATTTGGGACTGATTATCTAGGAGGTAGTAATTTTCTTCTTTTTACAAATGATGGTAAAAAGTATCAAAAAAAGGTCATACCTGATCCATATCGAAGAAGTCCTGTTATGTCACTCATAAATAGAGCAGATACAGATGAAGAAATTTGGGCTATATTGCACAATCCTATATCTTCCAAAACCAGATGTCTTTTGATGTGTTCTTTAGATGGTGGAGAAACTTTTCAAAGAGTAATAGAGTATGATGGTACTTGTTTTGAGATTCAGTTAAACAGCTCTTCTTTAAAACCAAATAAGATTGTATCATTTGCCCTGACAGATAAAGTCAATGCAAAAGCCCTGTCTTTTGATATTGTTAAGAGGATTGGCTAGATGCTGAAATCTGATTTTAGACGTATGTATGACACTATAGCTTCTGATTCTTCTCTTAAAAAGTATATATCTACGCTATTAGCTCCTGGGTTTAGGGCAATGGTTGTTTATAGATTTGGATCCTGGATCAAAACTAAACCAAAAGTGATCAAATTTTCTTTGATGCCTGTATATTTTATTTTAAATCAACGTCTAAAAAGTAAATGGGGTATTCAGATACCTATTAGTGCAAAGATTGGTAAGGGATTTTATATAGGGCATTTTGGAGGTATTACCATCGCTTCAGATGCAAAAATAGGGGATAATGTAAATATATCTCAACTTGTTACAATTGGTGAAGCAGGTAGTGGCGAAAATTATGGTGCTCCTACTATCGGAGATCATGTATATATCGGTGCGGGTGCAAAAGTGATTGGAAAGATAAAAGTAGGAAACAATGTCAAAATAGGAGCAAATGCAGTTGTATATAAAGATATCCCGGATAATGCTGTTGTTGTCAGCTATCCGGGATACAAGATCATATCCTATAAAGGAAACAGAGAATCATTGAGACAATAATCTGATATTATCTACACCAGCACCACTACTATATCCGCTACAGTGAAAAGCATCAACTGCTATGATTTCATTGTCTGGTTCTAGTAGTTTAAGATAATAGTTCAAGTCATATCTAACATGATGTCTACCTGCATACCTGAGAGCAACTGGTATAGCATATGTTAACTCAACATATCCATCAGAATATACTTGTTTTTGTGGTGGATAATTGTTTTTTCCAAACCAGGTACTAAAGTTTATAGAACGAGAACCTTGAAGTGTTCTGACCTCTACACCATAAGTCATGCATCCTGTTCCTCCAATAGTATCAAAATCCAATATAAACTGATCTGTATTATTCCATGCATTTCCGTTATCATCACCTTTTTTGTAGTAAGCTTCATTTGCTCTTGGATAGTGATCTCCAACCCATTTTGCTGGTCCATTGATGATACGAGAACCCTCAGCGTAGATATTTTTAGCAGTGTATGGACCACCTGTTGTATACCAGCCAAGTGTCAATCCATCCTCCGCATCTTCATACATTGTCGGTGCACGTGGTACTATTACTTTATTTACTGTAAATTCGCTTGTTTTTTCTTTTTGTAGTGAATCATTATAGAAGATACGAACTTCATAGTCACCAGAAAGTCCATTTGCTGAAAATGTTACAGTGCCATTTCTGTTAGTCAGCCATTTATCTTCTAAATCATTCGCCCAAGTAGAGGCACTACCTTTTCTAAAAAGACCAATCCAGTTATTAGAAGCTCCTTGTACGTTATGATAGCTTACTGTTATAGTTTCATTGTCTTTATAGCTTAATTTATTAGTTGATAAAGTTAGTGGGGCACCTTTGACTTTGAATAAAATACTCTTTACTAATATTAAAGAGTCATTATAAAAAAGTCTTAAACTATAATCTCCAGGTATTGAGGGTGCTTTAATTGTTAATGTTCCATTTGGTTTAAAGTTGAACCAATTATCTTTTATTAGTGTATCCCAAGTACTAAGATCATTTTTTTTAAATATTCCTACCCAATTATTAGATACTCCTGCAATATTAGCAAGATTTACACTAATGTTTTCATTTGGATTATATTGAGTTTTATTGAGAGTTATTGTTGGTTCTGCTCCATTTACTTTAAATGATACTTTTTTTACCATATTTAAAGAGTCGTTATAAAAAAGTCTGATTTCATAATCTCCAGCATTTTGTGGTGCTGTAATTGTTAGTGTGCCATTTGGTTTAAAGTTAAACCATTTGTCTTTTAAATCATATGCCCAATTATTTGGTGTATTTTTTTGAAAAATACCAACCCAGTTGTTTGATTGCCCAGTTACATCTGTTAGTGTTACTGTTATACTCTCACCTGCATTATATGTAGGTTTATTAAGTGTAATTGATGCAGCGTGCAGTGAAAAGAATGTTAAAAATAGTAGTATAAAATATTTCATTAGTTTATTTCTCCCTCATGTACTGTTGTTAATTCATCAAAACTGTAATCTTTTGTTATTACTTTGTTTGTCTGTGGATTTAGATATGTTAAATGGAATATATTTTTATTGCTTTTATCAGCATTTACCTCTATGGTTTGATCATTGTAATTTATTTTTAAAAAGTGTAAATACCCCTGTGGCGATTTTACAGATTTTATATAAAATACATTTTTTTGTTTTTTGGGCTGTGATCTTTGTATATGCGTCATCGTATCACTCTTTGCTAAAAATGAACGTTTTTTATGTACAGAAGTAGTCATTAATTCGTGTACATAATAGTATCTTGCAATATCAAAATAGTTTTGTTCGTTTAAAGTATTGTCATTTCTCTGTAAACTGGTTTGCTTTTGTGTGGAATTCGTGGGAACATTACCACAACCTGCGAGTAATAGTCCTGCAATAAGTGAGGTAATGTAAAAGGTCTTTTTTTGTATCATGTCTACTCCTTGAAATATTTAAATATTATATAATAATATCGTATGATTGTAAAGTTTAGTTTATGAAAAATTAGTAAAAGTAAAACATAAATAATATTTTATGCTAAAAAGTAACAAAATAAGGAATAAAAT
>JALSQA010000171.1 GCA_026985685.1 Campylobacterales bacterium
AAAAATTTGGATGTAATGTTTACAAAACACCTATCTCTATACTTGGATTTACATGTCCAAATATAGATGGAAAAGTTGCCAAAGGGGGTTGTACTTTTTGTGAGAATGAATCGTTTAGTCCAAATTTGGCTCAAAAATCATCTAAAAAGTTTTATCTAAATCCAAACTCAGCCCAAAACCCATTGCTTGATAAACAACTAGAACAAGTAAGAAGTCAATATCGATTTACTAAAAACAGACTTGCAAAAAAATTTGGTGCTAAAAAATTTATCGCTTATTTTCAATCATTTACAAATACCTATGCCCCTCTTGATACTTTAAAAGCCTTGTATGAAGAAGCTCTCTCTCAAGAAGATTGTATAGGACTTAGTATCGGTACACGTACAGATAGTGTGGATGAAGATGTACTTTCTTATTTGGCAGAGCTTTCCAAAGAACATGAAATATGGGTAGAGTATGGTATACAAAGTGTTTATGATGAAACATTAGAAGTGATCAATCGTGGGCATAGTGTAGCAAATATAAAAGAGTGGATTTTACGCTCAAAAGCACATGATTTAAAAGTATGCGGGCATTTGATATTTGGATTACCCAATGAAACACAAGATATGATGCTAGATAGTGTAACAGCTTCGATAGAGTGGAATGTTGATTCTATTAAAATCCATCCAATGTACGTTACCAACAACACCGCTTTGGCAGCTGATTATCGAAAGGGTAAGTTTATCCCTATCACTGAAGAAGCTTATATAGATACACTCGTCAAAGCTTTCAAAATGCTGCCTGAAGATATCATGATACAGCGTGTTAGTGCAGGTATAGATGATCCGTCATTGTTAGCTCCCAACTGGTGTCGAAATAAGCACAGACAAATGAAACACATACGACAAGCTTTACTAAAAGAGGGGATGATTTACTAAAATATTAGTTGGTACGGTAATAACTATTTTTTAAAAGCTAGTTACAACATGATAAGGTCAAAATTAAATAAATGAAAATCTTGGATTATATAACTTTAAAAATTGACAAGATAATTCTTGTTTTTGCTATATTTGTTTTATTGATATCTGTCTATTTTATCTACTTTTTAAATAACTCATATTTGCAAAAAGAGACAATCCAATCTTTAGATAATGCTTTACTATTGACCCGCAATATTTTAGAAGAAGAACAACAACATGCCTTATCTCTTTCATTATTACTTTGTGAAGATAAGAGTTTTTTAGATGCTTATTTTCGTGATGATCGAAAAGGTGCTTTTACTATCTTAAATGAAAAAATCAAAAGTTTAAAGAAGCTTCAAGGCTATACATTTGATGTGCAAGTACACGATCAAAATCTTCATACATATTTGAGAAGCTGGAATTTTATGATCAAAGATGTACCACTTGCTTCCTTTCGTGAAGGTTTAGTTTTGGTTAAAAAGCGTCTTAAGCCTCTTGTATCTATTGAAGTTGGAAAACGACTAAATATCAAGGCAATTTCACCTATCATAAAAAATGGAAAATTTGCTGGTTCGATTGAAGTTATTGAAGGATTTGACCATTTGCGGGAAAAATTAGCACAACAGGGATATTCTCTTTTTATTGTGCTTGATAAAAAATTTCTATCAATTGCGACAACTCTAAACAAACATTTATTGTTAAGCAATCAGTATGTATTGGTAAATTGTCTATATGAAAAAAAGAGTTGCTTTGCGTTAAAAAATGCTGATTTGACGAAGCTTGGAAGTTATGGATATTTTACACAAAATGGTTATGCTTTTGGTTACTTTGAAATTAAAAATTTTCACAATGAAAAATTGGGATACTGCATCATAGCATTACAAAAACATGGGTCATATAGTGAACAATCATATCATTCTCATATTGTCATTGAAAACAATATCACAGGGGTAGTGATACGATGAGGATTTTATTACTTGAAGATGAGATTGCTTATAAAGAAACCATAGCAGATTATTTAGAAACATTAGGTTATGAGGTGGTAAGTTTTGAAAATGGAGATGAAGCACTTGATGCTATTCATTTTGGGAGTTATCATCTGCTTTTATTGGATATTCGTGTACCTGGTATCAATGGATATGACATCATTCAAACGATGCGAGAAGCAGGGGATGAAACACCAGTTATTTTTATCACATCTTTGACAGATATTGATAATTTAAGTATAGGGTATGAATTAGGCTGTAATGATTATATCCGAAAACCTTTTGCACCAAGGGAGTTAAAGTATCGTATTGAGCAGGTGTTAAAACTTTTTTATTTTCATTCAAATAAAGAAGAGATAGATTTAGGAGATGGTTATAGTTATGATCCTGCTACTGGAAAACTTTTTTATGAAGAAGAGACAGTTGTATTTACACCTAAAGAACATAAAGTATTAGAATATCTCATCACAAGAGCAGGGGAGTTTATCCCGACAAAACAGTTATGGGAAGATGTCTGGGAATGTAAAATGGTAACAGAATCAGATATTAGAATGTGTATTAAAAAAATTCGAGATAAAACTACTAAAGACTTGATAGTCAGTCATAGGGGATTGGGGTATAAGATTGATAGAAAAGGATAAGCAGTATATTTATACATTGGCATTTTTTTATTCGATTGTGATGATTGCTGTTGTTAGTATTCCTGCTTTTTTCTATGTGAGTATTGAGAAGCGTAGTTATAAAGAGAGTCAAATCCAAAATCTTGAACATTATGCTTATGGTATTGAGAAAACTATTTATGATTTTTCCCGAACCAAAGAACATGTATTTGATTTTCCCCGTTCACTTTTTTATGATGCGTCTTTATATGATAAAAATGAAAATATCATTTTTTCAACTAGTGAAAATCTATATAAACTTGATTATTTCAATACTGATATTAAAAATATGATTTATCGAAAAATTACACTCAATCCCAATCGTTTACAAGCTAAATATTTGGTTGTATTTCATACTTTATCATATAAAGAGATATATACAAAAGCTTTAATCTCTGCACTTTTTCTTGGAGCGGTCATATTTATAATGACACTTTTTTTCATTAAGATAAGTTTGCGACCACTTGAGCGTGTGAATCGTTATCTTACTACTTTTTTTAATGATGCTATGCATGAGTTAAAAACACCTTTAGGTGTCATGCAGCTAAACTTAGAAATGCTAAGAGACAAAGAGGACAATAAACTTTTTCGTCGCTTATTTAACAGTATGCAAAGTATGATTTTGATTTATGATGATATTGAATAC
>JALSQA010000172.1 GCA_026985685.1 Campylobacterales bacterium
ATTTCTCTACTCATATTGTTTTACTAAATCTTTTTTTATTTTCATCTGTGGGTAGCATATAAGCATCAAATGCCATAGATATATTTCGTATAAGCATTTCACCAGTTGGACTAGCTTTTATCTCTTTGTCAGTGATTGTTACTATATCTGCATCTTCAAACTCTTTTAGTGAAGCTAGGGCATCGCTAAAATACTCTTTGAAAATGATACCAAACTCTTTTTCAACTTTTGGGATATTTAGTTTAAAGTTACTCATAAGCTCCATTATGACAGCATTTCTGATGATATCATCTTCTGTGAGTTTGATACCCCTTTCTACTGGTAATCTACCTTCATCAATCGCAGCTTCATAACTTTTCATATCTTTGTAGTTTTGGACATAATAATCTTTTCCCTCACCAATACTAGTCAAACCAACGCCAATCAAATCTGCACCACCTTTGGTTGTGTATCCTTGAAAATTTCTGTGAAGTTCTCCTTTTTCGATAGCTTTGAAAAGTTCATCTTCTGGTTTTGCAAAGTGATCCATTCCCACCATCTTGTAGCCTTCAGATGTAAAATAATCAATTGTATATTTTAGTATCTCTAGTTTTACCGATGGATGAGGCAGGGTTGTTTCATCTATTTTTCTCATTGTCTTTTTTAGCCAGGGGACATGAGCATAATTAAAAACTGCAAAACGATCAGCATCTAATGATCTTGCCATTTGCAAAGTTTTTTTGAAAGTATCAAATGTTTGATAAGGCAAACCATAAATAAGATCAACATTAACAGATTCTATACCATTTGAACGAGCTAAATCAATAGCCGCTTTGGTTACATCGTAAGGCTGGATTCTATGTACTGCTTCTTGTACTTTTGGATCAAAATCCTGTACCCCAAAACTGATACGGTTAAACCCGCTTTTCTTTAAAACTTGCATATGTTCAGGTGTGAAAAACCTAGGATCTATTTCACAACTTATTTCAGCATCTTTTGCAAAGTTTGAAAAAGTCTCTTTTATCAAAGTAATGACATGGTTTAATTGTTCAGGTGTGAAAAAAGTAGGTGTCCCTCCACCAAAGTGCATTTGGATTACTTCTCTTGATGTATCCAGATGTGAGGCTAAAATCTTTAACTCTTTTTCGATGTACTGGATATATCTCTCTTTTTTATCATCTTTTGATGTAAATACAACATTACATCCGCAAAAGTAACAAGCACTTCTGCAAAAGGGTAAATGAAAGTATAAAGATAGTGGTCTTTTTTTATCTTGTTTATCAAACTCTGCCAGAAGTGCATTTGTATCAAACTTTTCATCAAACTCTAATGCAGTTGGATAACTTGTATATCTAGGTCCTGGTTTTGAATATTTTGTAAATTTATTGAAATCAATCATGATTGTCCTGTAATTGGTTTATATTTGTCGGCATAAAATCTTTTATATTTATAAAAAGGTTTGGATGCTCTTTTTTGATATTGGAGATCAACTTTTCCAAATCAATTGAGATTGGTTTATTTGGATCTTCTTTTCGTGCATGATTTCGTATCTCATCCATCGCAACAACCCATACATCTTCAAAATCTGCCGGGATATTTTGCCAGATTGTTTTTTCTAATTTTAAATTAAAATTTTCATGTTGAGCGTGTCTGAGTGTATCTATCATTTGAGCGAAAGCATCAGCAGGGATGAAAGCATAAGCGTGTTTTTGGTCATCTTCATCAATAGCAAACCAAGGATCAGTAGAATCCCAGCTACCTTGTTCTAAGTATAACTCTTTTTTGTTTGGATCATCTGTTTTTTTTATTGTCAAAAGTGTTTGATTCTCTTTTTTTAATCCTAGATTTTCTGATAGAGAGTCAATCTTTTTTATAACCTCTTGATGGTTGTTTTTCTTTTCTTCGCTCATGTTTGATCCTATTTGTGTTTATCTAACCAGACCATTACAGCTTTTTGTGCATGTAGTCTATTTTCAGCTTCATCAAATATCACACTTTGTTTACCTTCAAGAACTTCTTCGCTTACTTCATATCCACGATATGCAGGTAAACAGTGTAAAAATATAGCATCATCTTTTGCTAAACTCATCAAAGCTTCATCGACGATAAAACCTTCAAAATCTTTAATACGCTGTGCTTTTTCATCTTCTTGTCCCATTGATATCCAAGTATCTGTCGTAACGACATCTGCATCTTTGACAGCTTCTTTTGCATCATGTGTGAATGTGATCTTTGCTCCAGATTTTTTTGCTTCTGTGAGTGTTTCGTGCATGACAATTCCATCTGCTTCATATCCTTTTGGTGAAGCTACACGAAGTTCAAATCCAAGTTTTGAAGCAAGCCACATCCACGAGTGAGTCATGTTGTTTCCATCACCTACGTATGCAACGATTGGATTTTTTTCTTTGCCGTGTTCAATCATAGTCATATAGTCAGCTAAAAGTTGCACTGGATGATAGAGATCTGTTAATCCATTTATAACTGGTACTGTTGCATACTTTGCAAACTCTTCTAAACTATCTTGTGAAAAAGTACGAATCATGACCATATCTGCCATACGGCTGATAACACGTGCTGTATCTTTCATAGGTTCACCACGTCCTAGCTGGCTGTCATTGGAAGATAAAAATATTGCGTGTCCTCCAAGCTGATACATACCAATCTCAAAACTTACTCTGGTTCGAGTACTTGATTTTTCAAAAATCATTGCTAAAGTTTGATCTTTGAGATATTTTTTTTGTTCACCTTTCTTGAGCTTTTTTTTGATTTTAAAAGCAAGTTTGATAATATCTTCGATATCTTTTTTGCTCAAGTCATGAAGTGTTAAAAAGTGTTTCATGTTTTATCCTTTTTGTAAAAGCAAGGCTGCTTCTTTTGCATGATAAGTGATGATTATATCAGCTCCTGCCCGTTTAAATCCTAAAAGTGTCTCCATCATGACACGATCATAATCTATTAAACCCTCTTTGCCTGCAAATTTTAACATAGAGTATTCTCCGCTTACATTATACACTGCCAATGGTAAACGGCTATTGTTTTTGATGTCTCTTATGATATCCATGTAAGCAAGAGCTGGTTTTACCATCAAAATATCAGCTCCCTCTTTTTCATCTTCGAGACTCTCAAGAATCGCTTCATCGCGGTTAGCAGGATTCATCTGGTAACTTCTGCGATCTCCAAAACTAGGAGCTGATTCTGCTACATCACGAAATGGACCATAGTAAGCAGAAGCAAATTTTGT
>JALSQA010000173.1 GCA_026985685.1 Campylobacterales bacterium
GATCTTGATACAAAAGATGCACTCTCTATCTGCAATATCGCTTTGCAGTATGGAGCAGGAGGAATTATAGCAACAAATACAACCATAGACTATACCCTTTTACCAAATCCTAAAGATTTTGGAGGAATTAGTGGGGCTGTTTTAAAAGAGAAGAGTTTTAAACTATTTGAAGAACTTGCAAAAGAATTCTTCGGACATACTACTCTTATATCTGTTGGTGGTATCAGTGACGGTGATGAAGCTTACAGACGGCTAAAAGCAGGTGCATCACTGATACAAGTGCTTAGTGCTTTTATCTTTGAAGGACCGTCATTAGCTAAAAATATAAACCAAAGACTTTTGACACTCTTTGAAAGAGATGGCATTGAAAATATTTCTCAAATTATAGGAATTGATCGCAAATGATGAAAATATTTATTTTATTACTATTAACACTAGGAGTCTGTATGAGCAGTACACTACCAAAACACTACACCAAAACCTTAAAAAACGGTTTGCAAATTGTTGTTATACCTATGAAAAATGACTCAAATGTCATCACAACAGATATATTTTATAAAGTTGGAAGCGGTGATGAAGTGATGGGGAAAAGTGGTATCGCTCATATGCTTGAACATTTAAACTTCAAATCAACCAAACATTTAAAAGCTGGTGAATTTGATGAGATAGTCAAAGGATTTGGGGGCGTAAACAATGCTTCTACAGGATTTGACTATACTCAGTATTTTATCAAATCATCATCAAAAAATTTACCAAAATCATTGGAACTTTTTGCAGAATTGATGCAAAATTTAAATCTCAAAGATGAAGAATTTCAGCCAGAACGAGATGTTGTACTAGAAGAGCGTCGATGGAGAACTGATAACAATCCATTTGGGTATCTGTACTTTAGGCTTTTCAACAATGCCTATATATACAATTCATACCACTGGACACCAATCGGATTTATCGACGATATAAAAAACTGGACGATAGAAGATATCAAATCATTTCACAAGATGTATTACCAACCACAAAATGCTATCTTGGTTGTTGCTGGTGATATAGATCCAGATTTTGTCTTTGATGAAGCAAAAAAATCCTTCGGCTCAATCCAAAACAGCGGTACTATAAAACGTTCTCATCAAGTTGAGCCTGTACAAGATGGACCAAAACGTATAGAAGTAGATAAAGAGAGCCAGGTTCAGATGCTTGCTATCGCTTTTCATATTCCAAATTTTCAAAGCCCTGATCAAGTTGGACTCTCAGCTATCAGTGAACTTCTAAGCAGTGGTAAAAGCAGCCGTCTAAATAGCTTGCTTATAGATAAACTTAAACTTGTAAACTCTATCTCTGCTTACAACATGGAACAAAAAGCACCTGGGATTTTCCTATTTTTAGCCGTTTGTAATCCAGGTATAAAAGCAGAAGATGTTGAAAAAGTTATTTGGGATGAGATAGAAAAGTTAAAAAACAAAGGTGTAACAAAAGCAGAACTAGATAAAATAAAGATAAATACAAAATCAGACTTTATCTTTAGTATGCAAAATTCACAGGCACTTGTCAATATATTTGGAAGTTATGTAGCAAGAGGAGATATCAAACCTCTTTTAGAGTATGAAGATCATCTTAAAAAACTTGAACCAAAAGAGGTACAGGATATAGCTAAAAAATATTTCAATAAAAAGAATTCTACAACGCTAATACTACGCAAGGAGCAAAAATGAGCGAACCTATCGGTGCAATGACTGCACTTATCACGCCATTTAAAAACAATAAAATAGATACCCAAACCTATGAAAAACTTATCCAAAGACAAATAGACAATGGAATCGATGCAGTTGTTCCAGTCGGTACAACAGGTGAGAGTGCAACACTTACACACCATGAACACAAAGAGTGTATTGAGATTGCAGTCAATGTCTGTAAAAACACAAAAACAAAAGTACTTGCCGGAGCAGGAAGCAATGCAACAAGTGAAGCAGTAGAACTAGCTATCTTTGCTCAAAAACACGGAGCAGATGGTATTTTATCTGTTACTCCATATTACAACAAACCACCACAATATGGTCTTTATCAACATTATAAAGCTATAGCTAATTCCATAGAAATACCAGTCTTACTATATAATGTTCCAGGAAGAACTGGTGTAGATCTTTTTGCCGAGACAACTATCAAACTTTTCCAAGAGTGTAGTAACATATATGGAGTAAAAGAGGCTACTGGATCTATCCAAAGATGTGTAGAATTACTCTCAAAAGAACCAAAATTAGCCGTCATAAGCGGTGATGACATGATAAACTACCCACTCATATCAAATGGCGGAACAGGTGTTATTTCTGTAACTTCTAATCTCCTACCCGATAAAATAGCAGATTTAACTCATTTTGGTATGAGAGAAGAGTACAAAAAATCAAAAGCAATCAATGACGCACTTTATGAAATAAATACGGTACTATTTTGTGATAGTAACCCTATTCCAATCAAAGCGGCTATGTATATTGCAGGATTGATTCCTCATCTTGAGTATAGACTTCCACTGGTAAACCCAAGTCCAGAGAACTATAAAAAGATTGAGCAAACACTAAAAAAATATGATATAAAAGGATTTTAATAGATGAAAAATAAAACACTAGTTATCAGCGGAGCGACAAAAGGTATAGGAAAAGCTATAGCATATGAATTTGCAAAAGAAGGTGTAAATGTAGCTTTTACATACAATTCAAATGAAGAAGAAGCAAAAAAAATAGCTGAAGATTTAGAAAGTACATATGGTATAAAAGCCAGATATTACCCTTTAAATATCTTAGAGCCAGAGACATACAAAGATTTATATAAATTAATAGATGAAGATTTTGATCGTGTAGACTTTTTTGTATCAAATGCCATGATTTATGGTCGCCCTGTTGTAGGAGGATATGGAAAATTTATGCGTCTTAAACCAAGAGGCTTGAACAATATCTATACAGCAACAGTAAATGCATTTGTAGTAGGTGCACAAGAAGCAGCCAAGCGTATGGAAAAAGTGGGTGGAGGAAGTATTATCTCCATGAGTTCTACTGGAAACATTACATACATAGATAACTATGCAGGTCACGGTACAAATAAAGCAGCAGTAGAAGCTATGGTTCGATATGCGGCAATGGAACTTGGAGAGAAAAATATTCGGGTCAATGCAGTTAGTGGTGGACCAATCGATACTGATGCACTCAAAGCTTTTGTAAACTATG
>JALSQA010000174.1 GCA_026985685.1 Campylobacterales bacterium
TTTTGTCTGGGGCATTGGCTTATCCATAGGTAAAGTAGAGACTACTTTTTCTTTATGAAATAAACTTGCTATTTGATGCTGAAACTTTTGTATCACAAGTATCATTGACAAACCTATAGCCAGAAGCAATAAACCAAAAATTATTTTTTTATACTTCTGCCAAACTGTCGGAAGTGGTAAAACTTCCACCTTTTTACCAAGACATCTCAACACACTATTAACAACTTCAGGGAATGCCTGAGTATAATTTTTTTCATTGATTACAACATATTGGTATCGTCTCCAGCGTAAAGGAAATTTCACCTCTTTGTATAGTAAAGGTAATATATCTATGCCTTCATCTATCGCATAATCTACCTCATCCCGTACATTTTGGGACTTAATAGAAGCAGGTGTACTTAACACAAGCAAGACTCTACTTTCACTTAAAGCTTCTTCTATCGTCTCATCCCAGTGATGCCCTCCTGGTATATCTACCTGATCCATCCAGACATTAAAGCCTCTTTTTACCAAATCATCACGCAATCTAAATGCAAAAACAGAATCTTCTCGGCTGTAGCTTAAAAACAGTTGCTCTCTTTTTCTCTTTTGCTCATCTTCTATCATTTTACCAACCGATCATCGCTCTTTTGCCTATTTTTCGTTTCTCTTTACTATCTATCCAGACAATCTGCCCTGTTTGCACTGAATGAAGTTCAAGCGTTACTTTATAAAAATTATCAAACAGATCACCGTTACGCTGTTTGATAGATGTTATTTTACCGACCAATATATAATCTGGCACAATCTCTTTTCCAATTTTTTTGACATGATTTTTATCTGTATATAAACTTTTGCTCTGATATGATAGTTCTTTATGGATCTGATTTCTCATACCACTATCAATAAACTTTGCCCTACCACTTTTACTAATTGCAACTTTGATTCCATCTGTAATGGCTTCTGTATCGATATGTTCATAAGTTCTGTTTTCTATACCCCTCACATCGATAACTATACTACCATCAAAGAGCCTGTTTTTTAACATAGACTCAACCATTTTCAAAGTTACATCATGTAAATCTTCTGCACTATAATCAATATCCGTATTTTGCCTTGCAACAGAATCAATCTCTTTAACATTAAAATGGCTACATCCAAAGAACAATACACTTACTACTACTGGTATCATAAATTTGTAGATCATCTTTGCCTCGCACGAATATAACATCTATACCGCTGTGCTTCAGATAACGGTGCCAAAGAATGAATGACTGTTTTATCTTTCGCTTCTACTATCAAAGGTTGCCACATTGAGAGATCTTGCCCTACTTCTCGCTTGTGTCGATCATACCATTTAAAGCGATACTCAATATCATCATATCGGTTTGAAGTAGGATTTTCAATCTCAACTTCAGCTTCAAAAAAACCGTTAACATCATGCATACCTTGAGAAGATGCAATCACTAAATTATATGAATCAGGTACAGTATTTACAATCAAAGTATTAATTTTTGAAAGCCTCATTTGTTCATCTTTCCCACTACATCCTATACTCAACAATATACAAACAAATACCACAAACGATACACCCAAACGACCAGACACGCTATCTACTCCTCTTCAACTCGACAAAATTTTCCATCTTTTACTACATAGCAATGGTAAAAATTTTTCAAATTTTTTGTAAAATTCGGACAAAAACTTAACCTATCTAAAATTTTACCATTTTTATCTATAACTTTTAGTATATAATTTTCCTTTTTTTTCGGTACAAAAGAAATGACTTCTATACGTTCAGGAAGGAGTATCCAGCTAAAATTATTGTTCTGACTATAAATGACGTTTAACATCTTATAAAATGATCCAGCCGTACCGTAATGCTTTGTAACTTCATAAGATATTGCCTCTTTAGCTATTTCTGAAATCAGTTTATCGAGTAAAGAAGGAAGTTTCTTTTTAAAAGCATTTATTTTGATTGCCTTTATATCTGATAAAATAGAAGATGTCGCTACAACATTGCCAATACTATCCGTAACAATAATTTTTGAAATATCACTCAAATAAAGTTCAAAAGATGGTAAATAAAGTATTTTAGACGCATCAGCAGTTACTTTTACAGAAATATTTTCCTGTGTTTTGACAGGACTTCTTCCAATGTCAAAAAAAATCTCAACCCTCTTTCTATTTTTTTTATGAGATTTATAAATGGCTAGCTTCTCTTTCATGATTGAAGAATCCGGATACCACTTTAAAGCATTTTGCATATCTATCATTGCTTCGTCATACGCCCCTTTCTCTTCATAAAGCAAAGCAGATAGATAAAAAGAAAAAGGGTTTTGATAGGGATTATGAGCAGGATTAACATGAGAGAAGAGCACTTCGTACCTGTTTAGCAAAGATTGATCAAGCTGTTTTGATGGATGATAGGAAGATATCTCTTTATAAAATTTAACTCTCTCCTGCCTTTGTATAAAGTCAGAGTTTCTACTCTCTACCATCGCATTTTCCAGATCACCTATCAAAAGATAGTTCAAAGCATTGTAGTTATGTAAAAAAACTTTATCATACCCCTCCCCGTTATAGTCAAAAACCAGATAATCCGAAAGTGCTAACACAGGTCGTTTTTCTCTATGCTGATAAAAATCAACTGCTTTATTGAAATATATCTCAGCATTACGAAAATCCTTCTGATAAAATGCAATCTGCCCAAGCTGTACATCACGCAAAAAAAGAACTTCACTCTTTACAATACGCTTTTTGGCAGCCTTCAAATCACATGAAGAGAGTTGAGCATTGTAAGATCTATGTAAAATCTTAGAATGCAACAGATTCGAAGCACTCTGACACCCAAATAAAAAAAACAACCACACAACAGCCAACAACCATACCCTCAAAACCAATCTCAACTCCTGATTATTGATAACACACTACACTCTAATAGTATTTCAACAAATTTTATCCAAATATCCTTATCACCTCAAAACCACTTTGTTCTTTTCAAATCTGTCACAAATAACTCTTTTTGGAAAGGATTTGTATGATTTTACATTGCCTTCTTTGTCCATGTACCAGGCATGTCGTTTTAGTATTTTTTCATCCAATGGTGTGAAGATGTTTTTTCTGTATATGAGGGTCATCTCATGTTTTTTGGTGTCGTAGATGTTGATGATGCCATCTTCAAAAAATTTCATCACTTTGACAATCTCTTTTGATCCCCAAAAATCA
>JALSQA010000175.1 GCA_026985685.1 Campylobacterales bacterium
CTCTCATTTGTATCTACACTCCAAAGATACGCACTAACATTTCCATCCACATCACTGCTTGTCGTTGCATCACCTAAAACACTCTCCCCTACTGTACACTCTTGAGGTAAAACTTCAATATTTGCAACAGGAGGTATATTTGCAGGTTTACTTACAACAACACTTTTACAACTTTGAAGACTATTGATACCTTTATCATCTACTACAGTTACACAAACTTCATGTGTTCCTGCTTCTGAACAGTTAAATTCGTTTGAAACCCCAGAAAATCCAGCTTCATTCCAGTTATATTGCATGATTTGACCATCTTCATCTTTACTTTTAGATGCATCAAAAATAACACTCTCACCTAAAAGACAAGTTGCTTTAGAAACATTGAGATCAGCTACAGGTGCTTTGTTTGGTACGGCTTGTCCAACAATAGTCGTACAGTTTTTATCTACTAAATCATCATTATCATAAACACTTAAACATAACTCTTGTTCACCTAATTTCGTACAATCAAAAGTAGTTTTTTGAAGATTTGAGTTTTGATCACCTTCATAAGTCCAGGCATAGCGAACTACTTCTCCATCACTATCACTACTTTTTGAACCATCTACTACAATAGTATCTCCCTGAGTACAAAGCTTTTTATCAGCATCTATAACAGCCTTTGGAGCTATTTTTGGAGCCGCTTCTACTATATAAGTCTGACAAACTTTAGAAGATGTTAGATTATCATCATCTGTGACTTCTAAACAAACTTCTTTTTCTCCTAAGCTATTACAGCTAAATGTAGGTTTAGCACTACTAGAGACAACTTTAGAATCCATCATCCATGTATATTCTTTTACATGACCATCTTCATCAGCACTACTTCGACCATCAAAAGTAATTACACCACCCTCTACACATTTTTGTGATGTAGATGATATCAATGCAGTAGGAGCAATTTTTGGAGCTTCCACTTCACCTTTTGGGGTGACTTCAGTTGTGTTTGCATCACAACAATCATTACTTCCACATCCACTAAGCCATACAGTGGCGATAAGTGAACTTAACAAATACTTCAACATCTTATATCTCCTTTTAAAATTAAATAAGATATTTTAACATTGTAACATTAATTTTACTACATAAAAGAAGTATAAATATATTTCTTTTGTATTATTTAAACCCTTTTTTATAATAAAGATCAACTGCTTGTCCATTTTGCCCTACTTCTGTGTCAAGTTCAAAATGTCTTCCTAGTTTTCTCTCGATGATCATACTACTTGTCTGATCTTTGTTTTGGTAGTAGATGATAGTTTTTTTATTTACTTTTTTACCTGCTTTGACGTTGACTCCACCTAATTGTGAGCGTGTTAAATCAAGTCTGTCAAGGTTTAACTCACGTGCTAAATCCTTTGCTAATGCTCGTCCAAATATCTTTTCTGCGGCGTTTGCTGCTGAACTTTGTGCCCCGTCACTCTCACTCACCGCAAAACCAAAAAGCAGATATGAAAATATATCTTTTTTACTCATCATAGGCTTTGATTTAAAAATCAATTTAGGTTTTCGTTTATCACCTCTGACATCTATCAAAATCACAACTTCATCGATTGGATACTCGACATGAATATCTAAAAGAGGATTTACATCTTCTTGTCCCCGAAATGCTACTGCTCCTTCTTTGATGGTAAAACGTTTATCTCCTATGTCGTATTCTCCACCTTCTATATTGATCTTTCCTAAGATTTTGACATTGGAATTAAACTCTTTTCTAACTTCAATATCAGGTTTCATCTCAACTGTACCAGCTTCTACTTTATAGACAATGGCATCTTTGCTTTTGATATGCAGATCTAAAAAGGTGTTTTTTCTAAAAGAGTCATCTGCAAGTCGTTTTTTCTTATGCTTCTCATCGATGATGATAATATCAGGATCTTTAGATACATCTAAGTATCTTGATTCATAACTAACCTCTGTCTCTTCAAATGTGATATCTCCAGAAACCGCTAACTGTTTTGAGCTTTGAAACATATCAATATCTGTTGTTAATTTTGTTTCACCATATCCTTTTAAACCAAGATATAGTTTATGAGTGGAGAATTTTCCACTAACAACATCACCTTGTTTTTGACCTTTGAAACTAAGAAAATCTTTGAGTACAAAGTCAATTTTTGTATTATTATTTTCATCAAATGTTATAAAAGATGGATGAGCTAGTTTTACTTCTCTATTCATCTCTTTTGGTTCAAAGTCTTTAAGCCAAAAGCCAAATCTTGGGATATCTATACGCCCTTTTTTATAAAAGGCTTCAACTCCTATATCTTTAAATTCTCCCTCTTTTAGTTTAATATAATCAGATTTTAGAGAAATTTTTGCTCTATTTTTATCCACCATCTTTGCTCTTAATTTCAGATCACCTTTGATACTTGGTACTCCTTTAAGTGGATAGATTTTATTGATTTCTTTTAAAAGTTTTTCAACTGATGGGATATCTAAAGAGCCATTAGCATAAAGAGGTGAATTTTGAAAATCTACATTTGCTTTGATCGCTTTATTGTTAAGATGTGCTTTTATCCGACCATCTTTTGAGCTAGCATCTAGTGAAAGTTTAAAACCTTTCGCCATGATTTGCAATGGTGTCAATTTAAAATCATTACCATCTATTTTTATAGTAAATCTATTTGTATTTATATGGCGATTTGAGAGTTTTAATCTTTTAACTTTAGCTTCTATCTCTCCTTTTTGTTCACTCAAACGATAATTTCCCTTCGCCCAAAGTGCGATGAAGCTCTTTTTTAGCTCGGGTGGTACTTTTTTATAAAGTCTGTCTATATAAAGATTTTTACTATCAAGATCAAAATTAAAAGTATCAAAATCTTCACTTTTTACAAGTGCATTTAGTTTCAATGAACTAAGCTTTGCATCAAGCTTTTTTAAACTCCCCTGTGCTTTTAATTTTATTAATCCAAGTTCTCTGAGATTAACTCCCTGAAAACTTTTCTTTTGTGAAATTTTGGCTAATAGGTTGTATTTTAAACTATTGTTGAGATCATCTTGATCAAGAAAGCTATCTCCTTTGATACTAACATCAGCGATAGAGCTTTTGAGATTGATATCAATATCTCCATCAAGTGTATGCTCTTTTAAATCATAAACAAATGAACTGTTTTTTATCGTAGGATGGATATACTCTTTTGCAATCTTAGCCCATCCATTCAAAGATAAATCAGAC
>JALSQA010000176.1 GCA_026985685.1 Campylobacterales bacterium
AGTATAGTCCTGACTTGCTGGATCAGGCGGATAAAACAGACCCACCTGCTGGGCTGCTCGTTGTAAATCCATATTTATGACCCCTGGCTGCACAACGGCTACCATATTGTCCATGTCAATTTCAAGTATTTTATTCATGTGCTTTTCAAAACCAAGGATAATACCTCCATTTGCAGGTAGTGAACCACCTGTAAAACCACTACCAGCTCCACGTGGGGTGATGACTATTTTATGTTCATTACAATATTTTAAAATAGCACTTACATCTTCTTCATGTCGAGGAAAAACTACTGCATCTGGTTCATAACGCACACGAGTTGCATCATACGAATATGCAAGCATATGGGCTTTGTCATCAAAGATATTCTCTTTTCCTACTATATCTTCAAAAGCTTTTTTATGTTTTTTTTCTAACATTATTTTAAACCTAACATCTGTTTATAGTAGCGATTATATTCACCTATATCTTCACTACCCATGATAGCACCTAAACGAGTTTTTATTTTTGGAATACGAGAATAAAATGGATGTGACTCTTTATCACCTTGTGTTGAGAGATTTATGCTGTCTAAGATTTTAAAACTTTGACAGTCTACAAAGTATCCTTTATCTTCGATGGCAAAAAGAAGCAGGTTATTACTGTTTTGTAAACAACTTTTGTGAAAATCACTTTTTTCGGGTCGGGGCTGATGATCAACATAAAGTTTAGACGCAAAAAGATCAGGGTGTATTATATTGTATCCTGCAAAAGTAGCTGTGATACGTTTATAAGTCTCTTTATTTGGAGTGATTGGTAATACTCTGTTATATAGATAATTTAAGATAACTTTATCGCCTTTATTTGGATCGATCTTATAAGAAGGCAAGGCAGATTGGTGCAGGTTTTTGTATCTTGTAAACTTAAGTGTGAGTGTATTGTCTGCTTTGGCTATAACAGTGGCTAAAGCGATGATAGTTTGATGCTCATTATCAAAACTATGAAGTACAACACCCGTCGCACCTAATGCGATATTGTTATCAGCTATGGTTGCTTTGTTGTTTTGCACACTTTGCAGCGTCGTCTCATAAGGACTTGGATTGAACTGGGCAAGTAAAAATGTAACACTTAAAAGTAGTGAAAATATAATCTTTTGAATCATGAAATACCTTTTATGAATTTTATATCAATTTAAATTTTCATAAATAGTCATAATATTATAAATTGATTTACGATTTGACTATTTAGATAATTTAATTATACAAAAAAGGGGTTAAAAAAAGTAGTAAGTGCTGTTTTTTACGATATAAGATTCATTATGATTGAATTAGATTTACCAAGTTCGTATAGTTACTATGCTGTAGAATTGGTAAAATCAACCTTTTTAAGCACAATTCCCCATCTTGTAAAATAATATTTTAAGCCTAGTTGATATATACTTTATGATATATACCAATACGAAGGAGTAGATGATGACTGCAAAAGTGTTTAAAAATGGAAGAAGCCAGGCTATAAGACTGCCTAAAGAGTATAGGGTTGATAGCGAAGAAGTTTATATCGAAAAAATTGGTCAATCACTTGTCATCGTACCAAAAAAAAGAAGCAAGTGGGATATCATGAGAAAGTCTTTAGACTCATTGGAAGGTTTTGACTTTGATAGAAAACAACCCAAAGTACAAGAGAGAGATCTCTTTTGATTTATATGCTTGATACAAACATCATCTCTTATATCATCAAAAATAGAGACTTTTCTTTGATTGATAAGTTTGAAAAACTCTCATCAGATCATATCATAGCCGTCTCGTCCATTACTGTATCAGAACTCTACTATGGTGTAAAGAAAAAAGCTAGTATAAAATTAGAAATAGCAGTAAGTGAATTTTTACTGCCTTTGGAAAAAATGTCATTTGATGAAAATGCTTCTTTACACTATGGTGAAATTCGATCAGAACTTGAATCCAAAGGCAAAATCATAGGAGCAAATGATCTATTTATCGCAGCACATGCCAGAAGTATAAATGCTACATTAATCACAAACAATACAAGAGAATTTAACAGAGTTTCCAATCTTAAAGTTGAGGATTGGAGTAAAAATAAGTCCAAATACAACAATTATATGGAGAGAAATATATAGCCCAACGGCTAAATATTTATTGTAAAAAGAACAGAATATCATGACAGATGCTAAAACGATAGCTAATAGGCTATATAATTCTCATGACGGTCGTTATGCATTGACAGTTCTTAAAATAAATGATATACTTCGGATATACAAAAAATTAAGGATATATCATGACAGCGACCATTTCAAACTGGGGTAATTCTCAAGGTTTACGATTTCCTAAACATATTATGAAAGAGTTACATTTATCAGTTGGCGATAAAATGAGAATTTTGATTGAAAATCAAAAAATAATACTAGAACCTGTAAAACAACAAAGAGGAAAGTATGATATTGCTGAGTTAGTTAAGAAAATACCAGATGATTATATAGTTTATGAAGAGTTTGATAATAGTATTGGGAAAGAGATTTGGTAAAGTATATACCCGAACAAGGTGATATTGTTGCTTTAAGTTTTGATCCACAAAGTGGGCATGAGCAAAAAGGGCGAAGACCTGCAATAATTGTTAGCAATAAAATGTTCAATCAACATTTAGGGTTAGCTTTTGCATGTCCAATTACAAATACAAAAAGAGATTTTCCGTTTCATATTAAAGTAGAAAGTGAAAATGTCACAGGTTATATTATGGCTGAACAGATGAAATCAATTGATTATAATTCGAGAAATATAAAATTTATAGAAAAAGCAAATCAACAAACGATAAGTCAAACATTAGGTATAATTGATAGTATCATACAATAAAAATACAACAAAATACAGGAACGAATAATTTACCCTGCTTCATAGTTACTAAGCTGGAGCTTAGTAACTAGAAGTTGTTGATAAAATCAAAATGGCATTGACTAAGTGTGTTCATTTTGGTTTACTAGTCAGTTTTAGTTTCTTGTTGTATAATCTGCTTTATTTATTTCATTTTGGGAAAGTTTTTTTGCAGTTATTTAAGATATTTATACTCCTTTTTTTAACAGTTCACAGTGCGTATGCTTATACACTTTATAACAATATAGTAGAAGATAAAGTATGGAAGAGTGGTGAGACTCTTTTGGGGTTTATGGAAGAGAATATGCTACCGTTGAAGCTCTATTATAACCTTGATGAT
>JALSQA010000177.1 GCA_026985685.1 Campylobacterales bacterium
AATCTGCGGATAATATTTGCGTGAAGATTCGAGATTGTGATTGTAACTAGAGATACCAGCTTCTTTGAGTTTTTTCAGCTCATCAAGTGTAGCTGTACCATTACAGGCTATCAAGTTTAACTCAGGTACTTTTTTTTTGATCTCTGTGGCTGCTTGACATACAAACTCCAACTTTGTCTCAGTCATACCTTTTCCAGAAGTAACAAGACAAAAACCAACTGCCTGGTTTTGCCTTGCCTGTATCGCTTCACCAACGATATCATCTATCGACTTATATTTATAACGATCTATATCAGCTTTATATTTTGCACTTTGCGTACAAAAAGAACAATCCTCACTGCAACTTCCACTAGATACATTGCAGATAGCACACAAAAATATTGTTTTTTCAGGCATCTTCACGATGTTTACACTTTATACATTCATAAATCTCTTTTTTACGAAATGTTCTCTTTGCCATGATATAGCCACATCCATCTGCCGGGCATTTTTTATTTGTCGGCTCATAAGTTGAGATAAATTTACATTTAGGATAAGCTGAACAACCATAAAATTTACCCCTGCGAGATTTTCGCTCCACAATTCCACTGCCACACTCAGGACAAGCTACTCCTTCAAGAGTAGGCAAAACTTTTTTCTCCTTAGGCGAACCGTCTACATTTTGAGTATATTTACACTTTGGAAAGCCACTACATGCGATAAACTCACCATAACGCCCTTTTCTTCTAAGCAACTCTTCACCACACTCAGGACACTTCTCACCTGTAGGTATAGCTACCTTTTGGCTTTTGATATTTTTCTTACCATTTTCTATCTCCTGGATAAAAGGATTGTAAAATTCCCAAAGCACCTTTTGCCAATCTTTACTACCCTCAGCTACTTCATCAAGCTCTTCTTCTAGTTTTGCAGTAAAATCACTATTGACAATATCTTTAAAATGCTCTTCGAGCATCTCAATAACTTTAAAAGCAATCTCAGTAGGAATAAGCTGCTTTTTTTCAATCTCTATATAATTTCTGGCAGTCAAAAGTGAAACAGTAGGTGCATAAGTAGAAGGACGACCTATTTCCAAAGATTCAAGCTTTTTGATCAAACTAGCTTCAGAGTATCGTGATGGTGGCTCAGTAAAGTGTTGATTTGCTTTTAATTCACTAAGCTCAACATCCTGCCCCTCTTTCAGCTCTGGAAGCAATTTATCTTTGTCACTACTTCCTAGAACTTTATAAAAACCATCAAAAACCAATCTTCTGCCTGTTGCCTTAAATTTACCACTTTTAGAAGCAAAGATAATAGACTGTGATTCAAAGATAGCATCAGTCATCTGTGAAGCGATGAAACGGTTATATATCAGAGTATATAGTTTCAACTCATCAGGCTTCAGAAATCCTCTGGCAATCTGAGGTGTAAAAGATAGTATAGTAGGACGGATAGCTTCATGAGCCTCTTGTGCTCCTTTTGACTTTGACTTGTAGTATTTAGGTTTTGATGGTAAATACTTATCTCCATAATTTTTACCGATAAGATCCCTCGCACCATCTATCGCCTCTTGTGCGATATTTAAACTATCTGTTCTCATGTATGTGATCACACCCATCGTACCTTGATCTGTCTGCACACCTTCATAAAGTGTCTGAGCTACGATCATGGTTTTTCTAGGACTAAATCCCAGCATAGATGAAGCAGTTTGCTGAAGTGTCGAAGTCATAAAAGGCGGATTTGCTGAAGTTTTACGCTGACGCTTGTCAATCTTTTCTACTTTGTATGACTGAGATTTTAAAGTACTCTCGATACTCTTGGCTCTGTCTGATGCACCGATAGTCATCTTTGATATCTTCTCACCCTCAAACTCAACCAAAATAGACTCTATGGTTTTATCAAACAAAGCATCCACACTCCAGTACTCAACAGGAACAAACGCTTTGATCTCTCTCTCACGATCTACCACTATCTTCAAAGCCGCACTCTGAACACGCCCCGCACTTAAACCCTTTTGAATCTTTGAAGCGATGAGAGGTGAAAGCTTATACCCCACAATCCTATCTAACAATCGTCTGGCTTGTTGAGCATCCACACTAGCCATATCTATCTTTCGAGGATTTTTCAACGAATGATCGATAGCCTTTTTGGTAATCTCATGAAATACAATCCTGGGAACTTCCACAGGATCAGCCCCTATAGCCTTAGCAATATGATACCCGATAGCCTCACCCTCACGATCCTCATCGGTCGCGATATAGACTTGATCACTCTTCTTTGCTAAATCCTTGATCTCCTTGACCACCTTAGAGTGATCCCTCGACACCCTATACTCAGGAATAAACACCTGCCCCTCTACCTTAATCCCAAACGAACTCTTGGGAAGATCACGAATATGCCCTTTAGAAGCAATAACCGTATAATCCTTCCCTAAAAAATTTTCGATGGTTCTTGCTTTTGTCGGTGACTCGACTATGATTAGATTTTTCAAACTTGATTTCCACTTTTATGATTTTTTTACTATTTTATCCAGTTTTCTAGTTCCCAAGCTCCAGCTTAGGAACTAAAAAAACTAGAATAATTTTTTAAGTGGGTATTATAGCAAGTTTTAATTAGGAGGATATTTTATTTTCTGTATAATTATTTAGCACTTGACTTTTTCTCTGCTTACCATGCCCTTCTTGCTCCCAAGCTCCAGCTTGGGAGCAAGAAACAGCTTGTATAGTTAACAAAAATCATTTACACTTTTATACTTCTGCTTTGGACTTGTTGGTTTATCAGGGATAGTCTCAGTTAGCAACCCTTTTTTTAATAAAGGTTTTAAAATAGCTGTTCTAAAGTGTTTTTTATCTTTCAGGTTTAAGAACTGCATTATCTCATTTGCACTTTTTGCTTCTTTGCAAAAATCTAAAATAGCTTGGTCGGTTACTTGAGGGGTAGCTTGGGGGGTAGCTTGGGGGGTGACTTGTGGGGTATTCTCTAACTCTCCTAGTAAAACAGTTGTTGTAAATACATTTTCTTCCTCTAATCTTGGATCGCTTCCTCCATAAATCTTGGAGTATTTAAACATATTTCGCACACCACTTCCTAGCTCCTCTGCATACCCTATCTCTCTAAATACCTTTGCTATAGTTGGATTTTTGGGATATGGAGTAAAGTTCTCTGGAGTGAGTTGTTTAAACTCTTTTGGTTTGTTTGCATTTTCAAATA
>JALSQA010000178.1 GCA_026985685.1 Campylobacterales bacterium
CTTTCGTGATTTGCAACTAAAGTTTCCGCTTCCAATATCAATAATTTCATTAACTTAATAGCATTGGATCATGTACTACAAAATTTATCACCATTATCCTCCATCGCCGATAGAAGCTTCGCTAGAATCACCACTATATACATCAAAATTACTATCATCAATTATACAATCAATATCGCAGTTATCTGATTGTTCTCCTCTTTTTCTATCACCATTAAATAACCACATAACAAATGTAACCATTAAAGCCACAGCAACTAAGCCTATCCAAGCTCCAGTTATCCATAGATCAACCAGTAGTGACACCAGTAAAAATAGAAAAACAGCCCATCTAAATTTTGCTTTTTTATCAAAAGAAATCCATATAAAAGCAACAAGTGCTGAGATAACAAGCAAGTACAAAATCAGTCCTTGATACTTATCAAAAATTATTGTTTTTTTCTCTTTTGGATTGCTGTAAAAAAGTTTCCCTTCTAGTACATCGATAGTTGTATTTATTCCCTGATGAAGACCTTCATATAGTTTGCCTGAGTTTAATAAGAGTAATATCTGATAATGCAAAATCGAATCCAAAGCAACATCGTTTAGTAACTTTCTGGCTTCATGTCCTATTTGAATTTGCACTTTTTTTATGAAAGGAGATATAAAAATTAAGACAGAATTTTCTCTAACTTTTGGATCTTTGATCCATTGATAAAACAACTCTTTTGATCTGGTTTTGATTGTTTTATTTTGTAAATTATTGGAAATAATAATTGCAATTTGTCCTTTATGTTTAGTATTGTAATTGGCAAGTTGTTTTTGCAACATATCTTTTTCTTGAAAAGATAGATTTAATTTGTGATCGACTACAGCATGTTCGGGAGTAATCTCTTTTGTAATATTATTACCAAATAACAATGTCAAAAACAGTAAACAAATTAATAAAACTTTATTGAACATAAAAAATACCTATATTTGAACTAAATATATTCTATCATAAAATTTAAGGATATATTTAAAAAATAAATTTGTAACAATAGCTTTTTATCTTATTTACCAACATATCTCTGTCTAGGGCGTGCTATTTTGGAATTTGAATCTTTTTTAAACTCTATCCACTGTGTGATCCATCCAACACTTCTACCTATTACAAAAATAGCGGTAAACATGTTTCTTGGTATTTTTAAAGCATATAAAATGACACCCGTATAAAAATCAATATTTGGATATAAATTTCTCTCTATAAAATACTTATCTTCAAGAGCTATTTTTTCAATCGTTTGTGCGATCTCTAATAAATGTGAATTTAAACCAAGTTCCTCTTTGAGTTGGTCTTGAAGTTTTTTCAGTACTTTGGCACGAGGATCAAAATTTTTATATACTCGATGTCCAAAACCCATCAATCTAAATGGATCATTTTTATCTTTGGCTTTTGCTATATATTTTGGTATATTTTTTACATCTCCTATCATCTCAAGTTGGGCTATTACAGATTCATTTGCTCCTCCATGTGCCCTGCCCCAAAGAGCAGATATACCTGCGGAGATCGCTACATATGGATGTGCTCCAGTAGATGCTACTCCTCTTACAGTTGTGGTTGAAGCATTTTGTTCATGATCTGCGTGTAGGGTAAAGATAGTATCTAGTGCATCAATTTCAACTTGTTTTATATGCTGTTCACCATCTTGGGTGATTTTCATTTTACCGCCTGGGTATGCACGCATCATATACAGAAAGTTTTCTGTAAAACTACGCTCAATATCAGGATAAATGAAAGGAATTCCCAAAGAGTGCCTATATGCAAAAGCTGCCAAAGTAGGAATCTTTGCGATAATACGACTTGCCATTTCATTGTATGCACTTTGGTCTTTGAGATTAAGATGTTCATAATAAAACGATGACAAAGCAGAAACAGCTGATGATAATACCGCCATAGGGTGTGCATGAGATGGGAAACTATCTATCAGGTTTTTAAGTCCTTCATCCACAAATGAACGATGTCTTATCTCTAAATCAAATTCTATAAGTTCAGAACTTGATGGCAGATATCCCTGTAAAAGCAAAAAACAAACTTCCAAATAGCTATGCTCTTTTGCTAAAATTTCAATAGGAATACCTCTATATCGAAGCTCCCCTTTAATACCATCTATAAAAGTGATCTTAGAAGTACAACTTGCTGTAGAGGTAAATCCTGGATCAAAAATAAACAAACCAGTGTCTTTATAAAAAGTTTGCATATCTACAACATTTGTTCCTCTTGTTGCATCTAAGATAGGATATTCATAACTTTTAGAGTTTCTATTATCAATCAATGTCATACTGTTTTTTGCCATAATAAACTCCTTGAACGTTTATCATGATTGTACAGTTATAGTATGTAATACGTGTGTAATAGACTTATATACGAAATAATACCAACAATGTTTTTTGAAATATATTGCCATTATCGTCACTGATAATCAAATATAAATTATCTTTTATATGAGTCAAACCTTCAAAGTTATCTAATTTCCATCCTGCTTTCTTTGTCATGTTTACAACGTCTTTAGTTTGACATACACCATCTTTTTGATGATCTAAATAGATTTTTTCCAAAGATATGATCGTTTTAAATGTCTCAAAATTAAACTCTCTTTGCAGTGCCAGTAGATTCCCGTCTGGCATGGTTTCAAGTTCTGTGATTGCTCCATAAGGATTTGTCTTTTTAAATGTACAAATAACTCCATTTTGATTATAAAGTGCATGTGGTCCGATAAAAGGCTTTTTTGCGATAGGATACTCTGGTGTTACAATAACACCAAATTTTTTACTATATGTGATAGATTCTAGCATCGTATTTTTAGCTCTATATGTTTTGATGTGATTTAAAGGCTCATACAGACGTGTTAAGTTAAATTCGTTTTGACTTAACTCTCTGCCATTTAAATCAAATGCCATTACTTTTGGAAATTGCTCAAAGGAGACTAACAAAATCTTTTGATCCCCTTTTTTTACCAAAGTCATACCTTCAGAATCACTATGTCGTATAAAAAATTTTCGCCCATTTTTATCACAAAGTCTATGTCCCCAGATAGCTTTTAGTTTTGTGATTTTATCATCATGTATGGTCAATTTAAATTTAAAAAGCCTTGAACGGTCACTTAGCATATAAAGTATCTGTGTTTCACTATCGTATGCCAATGCTGATAT
>JALSQA010000179.1 GCA_026985685.1 Campylobacterales bacterium
ATACGAGATAATTGGGTATTACTTATGAGAACATCTATGAAGAGTGTTGGTCCTTATTTTAGTGCCAGACGTATGATGAAAGAGTATCTGAAGAAATTTTATCTACCAATTTCAAAAACGATACAAAAAGAAGAATAATTAGAGGAGATTAAAAACACAGCGTTAGCGTAGAAAAAGGGACTTTGTTCCTTTTGCGTAATAAAAATAACAATAAGCACGGTTTAACTGTGCGTGAGCCTTCCGCTGAGGAAAACATAGCGTTAGCGTAGAAAAAGGGACTTTGTTCCTTTTGCGTAATAAAAATAGTAATAAAGGTGTAAAACATGAAAAAACGAGTAGCAATAAACGGATTAGGACGTATAGGAAATCAAGTACTTAGACACTATATACATACATTACCGAAAAATTTTGAAATTGTTGCAGCTAATACATCAAGTGTAGAAGATGCTGCATATCTTTTAAAATACGATTCTGTTCACGGTATAGCAGATTTTTCGATTGATACAGTTGGCAATGAAAAGCTTATTATCGATGGTCATGAAATTACGATTGTAAGTTCTCATGATCCATTAGAGTTACCTTGGAAAGCTTTAGGAATTGATATCGTTTTAGAGTGTAGTGGTCATTTTACACAAGGTAGTGCTGCAATGAAACACATTCAGGCAGGTGCAAAAAAAGTGATTATTTCAGCACCAGGTCAAGATATCGATAAAACTTTTGTATTAGGTGTAAATGAAACACAATATGATGATGCTAAACATAATATTGTCTCAAATGCTTCATGTACAACAAATTCTCTTGCTCCTGTTATGAAAGTTTTAGAAGAAAATTACGGAGTTAAAAATGCGATGATTACAACAGTTCATGCATATACTTCTAGTCAAACTACTGTAGATAAACGTGCTAAAAAGAGAAGGCGTGGACGTGCAGCAGCTGTTAATATTATACCTACAACAACTGGTGCTGCTATCGCAACTACAGAAGTTATTCCATCACTTAAAGGAAAAATGGAAGCTATGGCTTTACGAGTACCTGTACCAGATGGAGCTATTACTGAAATTGTAGCTGTGTTGGAGTCTGAGGTGACGGTATCTGAATTGGAGCAAACTTTTCAAAAAGTTTCTCAACATGAATTGAATGGTATTTTAGAATTTACGACTGAAGAGATTGTTTCAAGTGATATTATTGGAAATCGTCATTCGTGTATTATTGATGGTGCTTCTATCTCTGTTATTGGTACTTCTATGGTAAAGATATTAGTATGGTACGACAATGAATATGGATATTCTCAACGGTTGTTGGAATTGGCTGATTATATTGCTTCTAAAATGGTATAAATAATATGGCAATGTTAATTCTTTTACGACATGGTCAAAGTATTTATAATAAAAAAAATCTTTTTACTGGGTGGACAGATGTAGACTTAAGCGGGCAAGGAAAGATGGAAGCAAAACAAGCAGCACAATTGTTGCTCAAACATAGTTTTTATCCAAGTATCTGTTATACATCATGGTTAAAGCGTTCGATTCATACGGCACAGATTTTACTAGAAACTATGGATTGGGAGCATATTGATTGTATAAAAAGCTGGAAACTTAATGAACGTCATTATGGAGCATGGCAAAAGAGAGATAAAGATGAGGTAAAAAAAGAAGTAGGAACCAAAGAATTTATCGCCATTAGGAGAGGATATCATACGCCACCGCCTCCTCTTTTGGATGGTGATGCAAGACTTCCAAATCATGATCCAAAATATGCTAAACTAAATCCTAAATTACTTCCTGGAACAGAATCTCTTGAAGATACACATCTTCGGACGGTAAATTTTTTTTATGAAAGCATCGCTCCAAAACTTGCAAAAGGAGAAACTGTATTAGTGTCAGCTCATGGCAATTCTCTGCGTTCATTAGTAATGGAAATTGAAAAATTAACGCCAAAGGAGATTACAAAAGTAGAAATTCCGACTGCCCAGCCTATTTTATATAATTTTGATGAGATATTGAAAATGGAAAATAAATTGATTTTAAAGACAAAATAACTATATCTGGATTGAAAATTTTGTTTCTATAAAATTATGTGCTATAATAGGATAAAATTACCCTTATATTGGAGTTTCATGTTACTTACACGGGCAAGCGAATATGCATTATTATCCTTAGTTCTCATCTCAAGACAAAATGCACCTGAAGATGTTGATACCCTCTCCAAAAGACTGAATATCTCTCGTAGTTTTTTAGCTAAAATTTTACAGTCATTAGCTCGTGAAGGTGTTTTGAAATCATACAAAGGGGCTAAAGGTGGCTTCTCTTTGAACAAAGAACCAAAAGAGATTAGTATACGTAATGTGATAGAAATAGCCGAGAAAAAGCCTTTGACTGTATTTGAATGTGCGGCTGCTGCTTCTGCTTGTCCTTCTGGTAAGGGGGATTTTTGTATGATATGGCCGTTTCTCAATAAATTTCAAGAAAAGATGGATGATTTTTTTGAGGAATTGACTTTAAAAGATATATTGTAATGAACTCATAAGGAATCCGTTGGCACGCAGTAAAAATGCACAGACTTTGCAAAGTGTTCAAAAGTTTTTAGCCCCTGTGGCAGCATCAAAAGATTTAGCTATTGTCTTTTTTGTTATCGCTATTTTAGCGATTATCATTGTTCCTCTTCCTAGTGGGGTTCTTGATCTTTTTCTTACTATCTCTTTAGCTGTTGCAGTTTTGATTTTGATGATCTCTTTGTATATACCAAAGCCAACTGATTTGACAACTTTTCCTACTTTGATTTTGATTATTACACTATTTCGTCTCTCTTTAAATATTGCAACAACAAGGATGATCTTATCCAAAGGATATGAAGGACCAGAGTCTGTTAGTGATATTATCACCTCTTTTGGACAGTTTGTTGTTGGTGGAAATTATGTGATTGGTGTCATTGTATTTGTGATTTTGGTATTGATTAACTTCATGGTTATCACTAAAGGTTCTACTAGAGTTGCTGAGGTTGCAGCCCGTTTTACACTTGATGCAATGCCTGGTAAACAAATGGCGATAGATGCTGATTTAAATGCTGGTTTGATAGATGAAAAAACCGCTCGTGAGCGTCGTGAAGCCATCATCCAGGAGGCGAATTTTTATGGTGCTATGGACGGTTCTAGTAAATTTGTCAAAGGTGATG
>JALSQA010000180.1 GCA_026985685.1 Campylobacterales bacterium
CCCTACCCTCACAGAGTTTCAACTAAATAAATTTTCTCCCTATTTCAAATCCGTTTATATTTCATGTAAAAATAGAGATAAATTTAATTTTGAAGCAAATTTTATAGAAGATTTAAATGAATTTGAAGACTTTGCTCCTTATGTGGGATTGATATCTGTATTTGAAAAGCTTGGAAGTGAAAAGATTTTTGTTTTGAGTGTTGATGTTCCTTTTTTTGATATCAAGCATTTCAAAAAACTTTATAACTCTTTAGAAGATCATGAAGCAGTTATCGCCAAAAGTCCAAATGGAACTCAACCTTTATGTGCTATATATACAAAAAAAATACTTCCAATCTTAAAAAAACTTGCCAACCAAAAGAGATATAGATTTGCTCATCTCTTTGAAAAGATAGATGTCAAATTTGTGGAGTTTGAAGATGAAAAAATCTTTACAAACCTAAACACACCACAAGAGTATGAAAAAGCAATCCAGACTCTATAAAATATCAGCTATTTTCCACTTTTTTTTGTGTGCTACATATGCCAACACAGCCATCAACAAAAATGTCACAGCAAAAACAGTTTCAGTACTCATTTTAATCCTTTTAAACTATTATGTAAATCACTTAGTTTCAAAATATTTGAAAATACCCCATAACTTGCAATAGCAAAACTTATATATAGAACTTTTGTAAAGGTAGCATCACCAAATTTAAATCCATAAACCCAGCTACCACCTGCTATTGTCAAAAAAGAAAGAAGTTTAGATTTGATTATCTCAACTTCAACTTTTATTATTTCTATCTCTTTTTTCATTATAGCACCTTTTTCTTTTGTGATATTTTAATAAAAAAATTTGTCAAGGTAAAAATTTATTTCATTTTGAAATATTTTTTAACAATTCTAAAACCATTGTTTATAAAAACAATAAATAATGCTATATTTTGCTATAATACTACAACAAACAAATTCAGGAGTTGTCATGGGTGCTGTGAAGTTAGAAGATATACCGCATTATACTTATGAAGATTATAAACTTTGGGAGGATGAGTGGGAGATTATAAGTGGTGTTGCTTATGCTATGAGTCCTGCTCCTATGATAAAGCATCAATCTATTAGTAATAAAATTGCAAGATTACTTGATGAACAGGTTGAAAAGTGCGATAAATGTCATGCTCTTCTTCCTGTTGATTGGAAGATAAGTGAAGATACGGTAGTTCAGCCTGATAACTTGGTAGTTTGCTATGAACCAAAAGGTGCTTATATATCAAAAGCTCCTGTATTGATTTTTGAAGTGCTTTCAAAAGCAACTGCAAAAAAAGATAAAACTGTCAAATTTAATCTTTATCAGGATGAAGGTGTGAAATACTACATCATCGTTGATCCTGATGATAGTGTTGCAAAAGCTTATGAGTTAAAAGATGGTCGTTATATCAAGATGTTAGATGCTACGGATGAGGTGGTTGATTTTACTCTTAAAGATTGTGATATTACTATTGATTTTTCAAAGCTCTGGGGATGATATAGAAATTTTATAACTTCATGAAAAAGATAATTTTACTATTTATTTTTCCCTTGTGGCTTTATGCTGATTTAAATACTACGCTTGCACAGACTGATAAACTTAGTCATAGTTTTAGAAAAATAGCAACTAAAAAATATCATCACTTTTTGTATAGTATAGATTCTTTATTTTGTGATACAAAGGATATCAATAGAAGTTGCTATAAAAAAATCTACAAAAGTCGTATGCAAGTTATCATATCACTCAAAGATAACACACAATTCAAACTCCACTTAAGAGGTAAAATCGTCTTACCTCAGCTAAAACATAAAGCTGAAATCACATTTAGTCAAGATGACAAACAAGAGATTGATAATCAAAACTCTGTCGCAGCTCATGATGATGTCATCAATGACAAAAAACTACATGTTGGTTTAAAATACTATCTATACAGAGAACAAAGAAGTGCAGCTTATGCGAAACTCAATCTAAAAATCTCACCTCCTTTTGGACCATACTTAAAACTTGGTATAGACAAAGGATATTTAAGTGATAGTTTTTTTGAAACTACATTTAACAATGCTTTTTATTATTATCTAAATGGTGGCAAAACATCGGCTTCAACTGCTGTAAGTTTTTTTAAACCATTCAACAATTTCTACTTTATAGGACAAGGAAATAAACTCTACTGGAAAGGTACACAAGCTCTTTATCTCAATAATACTCTGCTGTTTTATCAAATATTTGATCTTTATAATCGTATAATTTACAAAACATCTGTTACAAATTCTTATGAAAAAAACAAGCATTTTGCACATGAATCTTTTGAAGTTAGTTCTGGATATTTTCACCGTTTTGATAAATGGTTTTTTGTAGAGATTATCCCAAAATTTCGCAAAAGCCGAACCAATGACTATAAAAATGAGTACCTCGTTAGTATAAACTTTGGTGTTTTATTAGGAAATTAATCAAATTTAAAATCTAATATAGAACAAATTTACACAATTACGATAAAATAACATACTTTTATACTGGAGTTTTCATGAACGAGAAACTAATTGCCATAAAACATGAGATACAAAAAGTCATAGTCGGACAAGATGAGATGATCGATGCCCTGCTTATAGGATTGCTTTGTGATGGACATATTTTGTTAGAGGGTGTTCCTGGACTGGCAAAAACGACAACAGTCAATACACTCGCAAAAACGCTTGGTCTTGATTTTAAACGTGTACAGTTTACGCCTGATTTACTTCCTAGTGATATCATCGGTACAGAGATTTATGATCCACAGAAAAATAGTTTTAAAATCAAAAAAGGTCCAATATTTACAAACTTACTCCTGGCAGATGAGATCAACCGTGCCCCAGCAAAAGTTCAGTCTGCACTACTTGAAGCGATGCAGGAGAGACAAGTAACTATAGCTGATGAGACTTTTAAACTTGATTATCCTTTTTTGACACTTGCTACACAAAATCCCATCGAACAAGAGGGTGCGTACTCTCTGCCAGAAGCACAGTTAGATCGTTTTATGCTTAAGGTTGTCGTGGGCTATAACACAAAAGATCAAGAGATTGAGATCATCACACGTATCGCAGAAGGGAAAAGTGATGATATCCAAACTGTTGCAACACCACAAGAGTTAGAAACACTCAAACAACATATGCAAAATGTACATATA
>JALSQA010000181.1 GCA_026985685.1 Campylobacterales bacterium
GTTGCAATGAGTTAAATCCAGCTACTAAAATAAAGTAAACAGCAAACCAAGGAATAACAAGTTTGACATTTGCACCCTCTCCACCTCTTTTTTTAGCCATCATTGATAGGTATAATCCCAATATAATCAAACCAGGTGCGATCATAATAACTCTGGTCATCTTAACGATTACAGCTGTATTTGCCATATCAGCTGGTGAACCAGGAATAGAAGCTGGAACAGCAACTACCTGTGCTACTTCATGAATTGTGCCACCTACATAGATACCAAATTGCTGAGGTGTCATGTGTAAAAAACCAACTGCTGGTTTGATGATAGAAGCATACAAAACAGGATATAAAAACATTGAGATTGTTCCAAATAAAACAACCATTGAAACTGCTACTGCTGTTTTATAACCTTCTGATTTTAAAACAGGCTCAGTTGCCAATACCGCTGCTGCACCACATACAGAAGCTCCTGCTGCTGTCAGCATAGATGTATCTTCTTCCATTTTAAAGATTTTGCTACCAAGATAAGTTCCCAGGATAAAAGTTGATGTCAACATGATAAGAGAAACTAAAAAACCTTCCAGTCCAACATCCATGATCTGTTGAAATGTAATCCTGAAACCATATACAACGATTGCAAAACGAAGTATCTTTTTACCTGAAAAAGTTATACCTGTTCCCCACTCTTGAGGAATATGCTGATGTAATGTATTTGCATAAAAGATACCCATTACGATACCTATAACAAGTGGTGAAATACCAAGTGCTTTGATGAAGCTGATATTTGCAACCATTGTTGCTGCTGCTGCAAAAATTGCAACAAAAATAATACCGCTAATCGTTCCTTGACGATTTTGTGGTGAAAATGCCATATAAAATCCTTTGTAAAATAAATTTGCCGTATATTACATCAAAAAAAATATTTTGTAAAATAAATAAAACTTGATATAATGATTGAAAATATCAATAAGGAAATACTTTGACTTTTAGGGAGCTGGAACTTTTTTATCATCTTTGTGAAAATCCTCATGTTTCACAACTTGCTAAAAAGATTGGGATGAGTCAGTCTGCTATTTCACTTTCTATCAAGTCACTTGAGAGAAAACTGCAAGAGCCTCTATTTGATCGCATAGGTAAAAAACTTATCTTAAATGAACGCGGGCGTGAATTTCGAGAAAAAACATATCGTCACTTTTTGGCACTTCAAGATGCACAAAATAGTTTTAGAGATGAAAAACTTTCAGGAATCATCAAAATAGCTTCAAGTAAAACAGTGGGAAATTTTATCATTCCTGAGCTGGTTTTTGATTTTCTGATACAAAATCCACAAATCACGATCAAAAAAGATATCAAAAACTCTTCACAAATTATAGAGTTAGTGCATCAGGGAGCTATTGATATGGGTATTATAGAGATAGCTTCACATCATGAAGGAATTGTCAATGAACAATTATGGTGTGATACTTTAGTAGTTGTCACAAGTGATAAAACTCTTAAAGAAAAAACGCTTTATATTGATCAGCTTTTTGATAAAAAGTGGATACTCAGGGAGTCAGGTTCTGGTACAAGAGAACTGTTTTTAAATACTCTTGGAGATATGGCAAAAGAGTTGGAAATTTTTATGGAGTTTACAGAGTTTGAAGAGATGAAAACTATTTTACAAAAGCATCCAGAGACGATCACTTGTATCTCTCGTTTTGTTGTTGCAAAAGAGTTACAAAGAGGAGAGTTGTATGAGATCGCACTTAAAAATATCGATCTCAAACGAAAACTATACCTTATATATAATAAAGAAAAATACAAAAGTAATCTCTTTTACTCTTTTTATGAATACCTCAAAAAGGAATAATGTAATTATCTTTTTTTGTATCCTGCATTGACTTTGATCTCTAATCCATGGCGATATACTCTTGTGATAAGTTTTTTCAAAAGATATGCTAAATAGCCTTCTACTTTGATCTTTTCATATAACATACCAATAGCATAATTACCGCCAAGTGCTACAAAATATCCATCGATCTTTGCTTTGAATATGGGATAAGATTTGTTTTTTGTTTTTGCTATGATCGCTTTTGCTACATACTGGGCTGATTTTTCTGCTGTTTGTGCTGTTGGTGGTAATAGTTTTTCTTGACTTTTTATCTGTGTGCAATCTCCTATACAAAAGATATTTTCACTGCCTTGAAGATGTAAGTATTCATCTGGAATTATTTGTTCTATATTGTTTTTTTCTGTTTGTATCTCTTGTATAAATTTTGCAGCTTTGATACCTGCTGTATATATGATAAAATCAAAATCTACTTTTGTACCATCTTTGAAATAAATGGAGCGTTCTTTTATCTCTTGTATAAAGGCATTTGTATAAATTTGTATGCCTAGATTTTTAAGTCTTTGTTCTGTCTTATTGATGATATAAGAATCCATTCCTGGTAAAATTGTTTTTGCAGCATCAATGAGAGAGATTTTTAAAGTTATACTCTCTTTTGAGAGAATTTTTTCATATTTTTTTAAAGTATGTGCCATTTCAGCTGCGATTTCAACACCAGAAAGCCCCGCTCCAGCTATGGCGATATGTAGATCACCGTTTCTGTGAAGTTTTTTTTCTTCAAGTTTAAGATAGAGGCGTTTTTCAAAAGCTTGACGAAATTCAAATGCACGTTGGATATTTTTAACTCCATGTGTATACTCTTTGGCTCCTTTTATAAAAGAGAAAAAGTTTGTCTGTGCTCCAACCGCGATGATAGCATAATCAAATGCAATAGTTTGATTTTGAAGTGTTAGTATTTGTTTCTCTTTGTCTATTTTGATGGCTTTATCTTTTATAAAAGATACATTATCCCCAAGCCCTTTTACAAAAGAGTTCAAATCTATGGCAATATCAGAGATATCAAAACGCCCAGCGATATAACCGTAAGCTTCTGTCTGCATATAGTGATATGGATTTTTATCTATGAGTGTAATCTTGAAATTTTTCTCTTTTGCTAAATACTCCAATGCTCTAAGACCACCATAACCTGCACCGATAATAACTATATCTTTCATAAAAAATGCCTTTTTATCTTATTGTCGCACCAACTAATATCGGGTTCTTACTAAAAAAGTTAAGTTTTATAACAATTTAATAATATTAAGATAAAATTAAATATATTGTAATTTTAGGTATTATTATG
>JALSQA010000182.1 GCA_026985685.1 Campylobacterales bacterium
CATTGTATAGCATATCTACACGAAGAGTTAAAATTGCACGTCCAAGGCTCTCTCCATCGATAATTTCTTGAGAAATACCAAGCATACTTTGTAAAGCTTTATTAAGTTTGATCTCTTTTTGAGAGCGTTTAAAAACACCGCCATCTTTTGAAATCTTGGATTTATCATAATCAGACCATTTGTGTTTTTGATCTTGAAATAATCTTTTCCTTTCTTGATATGAAATTTTTGGATCAGGATTTGGGTCTATAAATATTTCATCATGGCTGATAGCAGCAACTAATAAAAACTTATCACTTTCAATCATGCCATTTCCAAAGACATCTCCGCCCATAGAACCAATCCCAACAACCGTGATAGTATCTTTATAAAAGTCAATACCTTTTTCAATGAAAAATCTTTGTACAGATTTTAGTGCTCCTTTGGCAGTAATACCTAGTTTTTTATGGTGAAATCCATTGCTTCCTCCACTTGCAAAAGCATCATCAATCCAAAATTTTCTTTCTCTTGCTAGTTGATTGGCTATATCGCTCATGTTTGATGTGCCACGATCCGCAGCAACTACGAAGTAAGTATCTGTTGAATCATAAGATATAATCTTTGTATTTTGTACGATATCTGCCTCTTGTTTATTGTCAACCATATCTAGCAGGGCATCGATAAAACTTTTGTAATAATTTGTAAAATCATCAAAAGTTAATTTGTATTTTGGAATATCTATAATAAATCCACCTTTTGCACCACTTGGGATAATTATTGCATTTTTACCCTCTTGTGTAGCCATAAGAGATTTGATTTCATTACGATAGTCATCTTTTCTGTTGCTGTATCGAATACCACCTCTAGCTACTTTTGTCATACGCAAATGTGTACCACGAAAATTTCTATGGTATACGTATGTTTCAAGTTTTGGTTGTATGCCTTTAAGATATGGCTTTAAATTTTCTACATCAATTTTAATAGCAATAGTATCTTTGTATAAATAATAATTTGTACGAAGTATATTTTGTAATATTTTGAAGAAAAGTTTTAATATCTTATCTTCATCACTTTGTTTTATCTCTTTAAATAGTGTGTTTATCTCTTCTTGTGTTTGTTGTAATTTTGTTTCTTTTACGTGATTTTTGGGATCGAATTTTTGAGCAAAATAGGTGAAAAATTTACTAGTCAATATATGATAAGTTGCAAGAGTTTGAAGAATTTTAGAGATATTAAATTCTAAAATAAGTTGATTTTCATAGTGTCCTAATGCCCGTAAAAGCAAAATAGTATGTATACAAAAATTTTGAGTGTATGCAAGTGAAAAGAGTGAACAACGCTCTTTTTCTTGAGTGTTTAATACAAGATGAAGTATTTCTATAATATTTTTAGAGTGTTTTGAAAGCAAAGAAGGCTCTTCTAATATTAAATATAATTTTGTGATATAAATTGTTTCGTCATTTAAAATCAAAGAAAAGGTAACTTCACTTTCAACGATAAAACCAAAATCATGTAAAAGTGGGATAATATCTGAAAGTGTTAATCTTTTTTTTGTATATATCTTTATTATTGGCTTGTTTTCAATGATTTCTATAGCTAGTGCTGATGTTTTTAATATTTTTTGCTGTTTTTGAGAAATTTTTAAATCTTTGTCTTCTATAAATTGGTTACAAATTTCTTGTAAATGATTTGGCATGATAGTTCCTTTGGTATTATTATATCCTATTTTGTGTATGTATTTATACGATTAAACCATCCTTTTATCCAACGTTTTTCACCTCTTGATGGAGGTGCATTTTTTACTCTTTGTAAAAGAATTTTTTTTGCACACTGTGAAAAGGAAAAAGCAGGATTTTCTTTATCATCCATACATAATAAAACTTGCAATAAACCCCATCCTTGATTTTTATATCGTTCTTTTGGATTTGTTCCACTACCTTTAAAATTTAGATAATCAGTTAAAATATAAGCACCCATGGTGGTTTTTTGTAGTTTGTTGAACATTTTCTTTACATGAAGTTGTTTATTTTTGGGAGTTGATTTTAATAATTTTGGAAGTATATTTTTTATCTTTTGTTGCATAAAAAGTGCTTGTAGATTCATTGTTTTTATAAGAAGATTTGTAATTTCTATACTTTTTGAACTATTTCGCATCTGTTGTTTATCTTTCCAGGGAGCATTTGTTGTGTGATTTAACCAATGGGGTAATTTTGTGCCTTTTTGTTCTAAGTATTTGATAAATTTAGGAAAACTCTCTTCAAACTTTTCATCTACTCCTTTTGGATACCAGATAAAATGACCTATACCTAAAGATGGAAAGTTTTCACCTGTATTCCAGTGTAGTAAATTTTCTACTTTTGCATTACACTCATTTTTATATATTTTATAAGCTATGCTATTTTTTGACAACTGTGTTGCAAAAACTAAAGTAGATAAAGACAACAGGATTATAAAACGGATTTTATACTCCATGAAATCTCTTTAGAAGCGTACATTGGAACGACGCTTCCATAAATATCTGGTACTCTAAAAGGTGTTTTTTCCAAAACAACATCTTTAGATTTTGGCTTATATCCATAAATCTTTTGAGCATTATCACTAACAAAAGCTTGTAAATTTTCAAGTTTGTCATGAGATTCAAATAACTCTGCTAAAACAGGCAGAGCGATTGGTGCAGTAAATACACCAGCTGCACATCCGCAAGACTCTTTTGCACTTTGTGGATGCGGTGCAGAATCACTTCCAAACATAATTTTTGGATTTGCATTTAGTGCCACATCCAATAAAGCTTCTCTATCTTCTGGTCTTTTAGCGATTGGTTTACAAAAGAGATGAGGTTCAAGCATACCTCCTGCTACATTGTCTAGTGTTATTAAAAGATGATGAAGAGTAATAGTAGCATATAAATTTGGATGACGATTGAGAGCTTCAACGCTATCTTTAGTTGTTATATGCTCCATGATTATTTTAAGTTCTGGAAATTTTGTAGCTAACTCTTCATAAACGGGTATAAATTCTTTCTCTCTATCCATTACAAAACCATTACTTTCTCCATGGATAAGCAAAGGAATATTTAAATCACTCATTGCACTCAATGTTGGTTTTAAACTTTCACTATCTATG
>JALSQA010000183.1 GCA_026985685.1 Campylobacterales bacterium
CTACGATACACAATATGCTTGTACACTAATGGGAAGTGAGAGTGTTTTTGTCTGGCATAAAGAAGAGAATTTACCAAAAGATACTAACTTAGTTATCCTTCCTGGTGGATTCAGTTATGGAGATGCACTAAGAAGTGGTTCTATCGCAAGATTTTCCCCTATCATGAAAGCAGTTATAGAGTATGCAAATGATGGTGGTAAAGTTTTGGGTATTTGCAATGGTTTTCAGATTTTAGTAGAGTCTGCTCTTTTGCCAGGAGCTATGAAAAGAAATGCAAATCTTCACTTTATCTCAAAATTTCACCATTTAAAAGTGGTAAACAGTGAAAATAATTTTTTATCAGCTTTAAAAAATGATGACATAGTAAATATCCCCATAGCCCATGGTGAAGGAAATTATTATATAGATGATGAAGGACTTCAAAAATTATACAATAATAAGCAAGTATTATTAACTTATTGTGACAAGAATGGTCAAAATCTCAATCCAAATGGTTCTGTTGACTCGATAGCAGGTATATGTAATGAAAAGAAAAATGTTTTTGGTTTGATGCCTCATCCTGAACGTGCCATGGAGAGCCTACTTGGAAGTGATGATGGTATAAAAATGTTAAAGGGTTTTTTTAGTTGAGAGTACGCATTTTTATTATAATGATCTCGATTGTGTGTAGTGTAAGTTCAATACAAGCTGATATATTTACCTCTTTATTTGGACATAAAGATAAACAAAAAAGTGATGTCCAAATCCAGGAAGAACCTGCTAGCAAAGAGGGTACGATTGTTGAAGAAGAGGTTATCAGTGCAGATGAGTATATGGATAGCACAGATGAACCAGATGAAGATCAACTATTTGATCAAGCCAATCAAAAAGATACATTTTCACAAGATAGTGCAATAGATGAAGCACCTGAAGTTGAAAAAGCAATAAGCACAGATGAATACGACACACAAGAAGATGATTTAGAAGAAGATAGTAGCCTTGATGATCCTTTTATCAAAGTCAAAAATATCCTTTTATCTTATAGTGATAAACCAGATAAAATATACCTGTTACAACATTTTCCTATACATCTAAAAGCGATTATTCCACAGACAAATATCAAAGCAATTCAAACTGATTTTATAGGTGGAAAAGATTATAAAGTAATAAATCCAGACAGACCCTGGGAAAAAACAGGTGAAAATAGTTATGAAAATACCTTTTATCTTAAACTATTAACAAAACAGGCAAAATTACCCAACATAAAAGTAAGCAAACAAAGTCAAAGCGGAAAAGTACAAAGTGAAGTATTAAAAGCATTTAATGCCAAAATAGTTTCCCTTCGACAGGATAATCTCTTTTGTAAAATTCTGGCAAATAGCTTAGATGTACATAAACATCAAGAGAGAAAATATGACGAACAGAGCAATATAATAGTTTTAGAGCTAAATGCCACTAATGGTAATCTTGAAGATTTTCATATTCCTTTTGCTTCAAGAGAGGGAATTGATGATATAAAAACTAAAGGGTTAAATCAAAAAATTTACTATTTTTGTATCGTACCAAACAGTAAAAAGATTTTTAAATTTAAATATTTTAATCTTCTAAGAAACAGATTTGAAATTATATCTTTTGATATCAAACCAATAGATACGACTATAAGTACACATACAAATCTAAATCCTCAAAAAAATAAATATATCATCTATAAAATGATTGCACTTGGTATTCTTGCACTTTTATTTTTGATTTTATATTTTAAAACAAAAAAGATTTATTATATTGCTTTAGCACTAGTAACTATTGTCTTTTTATTTTACACACAAGTACCTATCAGAAAAGTTACAATTAGAGCAAATGTTCCTCTTCGTATACTTCCTATGCAAAACTCAACTATATTTTTTAGGACAAATAAACCTTTAACTGCAGATATATTATTGAAAAAAGAGCGTTATACTAAAGTTTTATTACCAAATAAAAAAATTGGATGGATAAAAAATGAAGATCTTCGGTAAATTAAAAGCAGTATGGATATTAACAGAATTTCTTATTACTGTTCCAGTTGTAATATTTTTGATGAGATTTTGGAATGATAAGCAGTGGACTTTTCGCAAAATCTGGTCTAAAATGCAAGCCTATCTGACAGGATATGATTTAGAGATCATCGGAAAACCTGACAAAGATGCAAAACTTTTACTCTTAAATCATCAAAGTTTACTTGATATTATCGTTATAGATGCTTCTTATCCAAAAGATCCCTGCTGGGTTGCAAAACAACAAATTGCAGATATGCCATTTTTTGGTCAGATCTTGACACTTCCAAAGATGATTATCATCGATCGTGAAAGTAAACAATCTCTTAGAAAACTTTTTAAAGAAGCAAAAGAGAGGATAGAAGAGGGTCGTGTTATAGCTATGTTTCCAGAAGGAACAAGGGGTGATGGCAAAAAGTTACTCCCTTTTAAAGCGGGGGCAAAACTTTTAGCTTCAAAACTAAAGCTAAAAGTCCAACCAGCTGTTATCGTAAACACTCGTCAGATTCTTGACTCACTGGATTTTACGGCAAAAGCTGGAAAAGTAAAAATCATCTATCTTGATCCCATAGATCCAACACAAGATAAAGAGTGGTTTGAAAAACTTCATAAAAATATGCAAGAAGTACTTGACAAGGAAACTCAAAATAGTTGAGTCACTTTACTAAACCTTTAATATTGACTTAATCTTTATCTGCTATAATTCCTCCTGTAAAAAATTAATAACAATGAAATACTACATAAACAGGAGGACAATATGTCTAAATATGAATTTCAAACAGAGGTTTCTCAACTTTTAAACCTCATGATACACTCTTTGTACTCAAACAAAGAGATCTTTTTAAGAGAACTAATTTCTAATGCATCAGATGCTTTAGATAAGTTAAACTATCTGACACTAACAGATGATAAATTTAAAAACTTATCATACGAACCACGAATTGATATCAAAATCGATAAAGAAAATAACCAACTCATCGTAAGTGACAGTGGTATCGGTATGAATGAAGAAGATTTACAGAAAAATCTAGGAACAATTGCAAAAAGTGGAACAAAATCATTTATAGAAAACTTAAGTGGTGACGCAAAAAAAGACTCCTCTTTGATTGGTCAGTTTGGTGTTGGTTTTTATGCTGCTTTTATGGTTGCTGATAAAATTGAAGTTTTGAGTAAAAAAGCAGGTGAAGAAAACGCTTATACATGGATAAGTAAAGGTGGAAATGATTATGAGATAAAAGCCTCAGAAAAAGAGACTCATGGTACACAAATCACACTCCATTTACGTGAAGATGCCAGTGAATTTCTTGAAACATACCGTATCAAAAGTATCGTAGAAAAGTACTCAAATCATATTCCATTTCCTATCTTTTTAGAGAGTGAAGAAGAAAAAGATGGTAAAAAAGAGAAAGTAACAGAACAGATCAATAAAGCATCTGCATTATGGCGGCTATCAAAAAGTCAAATCAGTGATGAAGAGTATAAAGATTTTTATAAAACTATCTCTCATGATAGTGAAGATCCACTACTTTATATCCATACAAAAGCAGAAGGTACATTAGAGTATACAACACTCTTTTATATTCCCAAAACAGCTCCATTTGATCTATTTCGTGTAGATTACCAGTCAGGAATAAAACTCTATGTAAAACGTGTTTTTATCTCTGATGATGACAAAGAGTTATTGCCTACATATTTACGTTTTGTCCGTGGTATTGTAGATGTCGAAGATTTACCGTTAAATGTAAGCCGTGAAATATTACAGCAAAATGTCATACTCTCTAAAGTCAAAAAAGCTTCTGTTAAGAAGATATTAACAGAACTTAAAAAACTTAAAGAGAAAGATTTTGACAAATATTTAGAATTTTACAACCAATTTGGCAAAGTACTCAAAGAGGGTATCATGAGTGAATTTGAGCATAAAGATCTTTTACTTGATCTACTACTGTTCAAATCAACAAAAAGTGATAAACTTGTAGATTTTAAAACTTATGTAGAGGGCATGAAAGAAGATCAGAAAGAGATTTTCTATATCACAGGTGAAGACGCAAATATGTTGAAAAATTCACCACTTTTAGAGAGCTTTTTAGATAAAGATATCGAAGTGTTATTGATGGATGATGAAGTAGATACTATTGTTGTTCCAAATATACACCAATACAAAGAAAAACCTCTCAAAGCAGTAAACAGTGCAGATATTCAAGAGAGTGATGAAGAAAAATTAAAAGCTGATGAAGAAAAATTTGCAGAAGTTTTAGTCAAGATGAAAGAGTCACTAAAAGATGAAGTAAAAGATGTAAAGGTGACAAGCAGACTTAAAAGTTCACCAGCGGTACTTGTGTATGACAAAGATGATCCTGATTTTGCTATGCAGCAGATGTTAAAACAGATGGGACAAATGGAATTACCACCTGTTAAACCTATTTTAGAGATCAATCCTGATCATAAAATATTTAACACTATTTTAGATAAAAAAGCATTTCAAAAAATTGATGATGTAGCTCATACTCTACTTGATCTTGCCAAACTTAGTGAAGGCATGAAGATAGAAGATCCAAATGCATTTAGTAAACGTATCTATGATATGATGGATCAAACACTTTAGGATTTAACATGAAGAAGATATTGCTTTTGATCTTTTGCTTTTGTTTAAGTGCTTATGCACAGTTATACAAAGTACCAGATTTTCAAAGCGATATCTTTTCAAAAGATGGCAACAGACTTAAAAAAGTACAGATGTCATTGATCTTTGAAGGTGAGGGTATACAAAATGAGAGTTATAAAATCCTTGATGCCCTCAACATTGTTGTAAGTAGTTTTTATATTGAAGACTTATTTACATCAAAAGGAAAAGAACATTTTAAAACAGTTTTGAAACAGTACATCGCCAAAAAATATATGATTGATATTGATTTTATCTATATCATCAAGTTCAATATCAAACAAAGTGTTGATTTGGATAAAATTGTCCAGGAACTTGAAAATAAAATCCGAGAAAAAAACTTTTATAAAACGCAAAAAACTCCAAAAAAAGATTATAAAGAAGCATTAAAATTAGAAGAAGCTCAACCCTCTTCACAACTTCCATAAAAGAACCTAAGCTTTATCTTTTTTGGTTATAATTGCTTACAATTACGAAACAATAGGAAATATATAATGAAAATGTCAGGATCACAAATGGTGATCGAAGCACTTCACAAAGAGAATGTAAAAGTTGCTTTTGGTTACCCTGGCGGAGCAATCATGAATGTATATGATGAAATTTATAAAGATAAAAGTTTCAAACATATATTAACACGTCATGAACAAGCAGCTGTACATGCCGCAGACGGGTATGCCAGAGCTAGTGGTGAAGTAGGTGTAGCAATAGTTACAAGTGGACCGGGATTTACTAATGCAGTTACAGGAATAGCAACCGCATACACTGATTCTATACCAATGGTTATCATCAGTGGACAAGTTCCTATCACTATGATTGGTACAGATGCTTTTCAGGAGATTGATGCCGTAGGAATCAGCCGACCTTGTACTAAACACAACTACTTAGTAAAAGATATCAAAGATTTACCAGCAATCATCAAAGAAGCTTTTTTTATTGCCAGAAGTGGCAGACCAGGGCCTGTTCATGTTGATATACCTAAAGATATTACAGCACAGACTGGTCTGTTTGAGTATCCAAAAGAGATACATTTAAAAACATATAAACCTCACTATAAAGGCAATTCCAGACAAATACACAAAGCTTTAGAAGCTATCGCTAAGAGTAAAAAACCTATATTATATCTAGGTGGTGGTTTAATTAGTGCAGGTGCTACTGATTTAATCCGACAATTTGCCAAAATGACAGGTATACCTGCTGTTGAGACATTGATGGCACGTGGTGCTATGGGTCATGAAAACCCACTTCTTTTAGGAATGGTTGGGATGCATGGAAATTATGCTTCAAATATGGCTATGAGTGAAGCTGATTTGATGATAGCTCTAGGACCTAGATTTGATGACCGTGTTACTGGAAGACTGGATGAATTTGCTAAACATGCAAAGATTATTCATGTAGATATAGATCCTAGTAGTATTGGTAAAATAGTTGATGTAGATTATCCGATAGTCGGTGATTTAAAAAATGTATTAGAATCTATGGTTGATTTAGCAAAAGAGAAGATCGACCCTGACAAATATGAGAGCTGGAGAGGATTACTTTCACGATATAATGAAATCCATCCATTAAAATATAACGATGATACAAAAAATATAAAACCACAATGGGTAATACAAAGAGTTGGCGAGATACTAGGCGATGGTGCGGTTATTTCTACGGATGTTGGTCAGCATCAAATGTGGACAGCTCAATTTTACCCTTTTTCATTTCCTAGACAATTTGTCACAAGCGGAGGATTAGGAACTATGGGATTTGGTTTTCCTGCTGCTTTGGGTGTGGCTGAATATGCCAAAGATAAAGTAAGTATCAACTTTACAGGAGATGGTTCAATATTGATGAATATTCAGGAGCTGATGACAGCAGTTGAACAAAAATTACCTGTAATCAATATCATCCTTAACAATAACTTTTTGGGAATGGTGCGTCAGTGGCAAACTTTTTTCTATGATAAAAGATATGCTGAAACTGATTTAAGTATGCAGCCTGATTTTGTTATGCTGGCAAAAAGTTTTGGTGGAGAGGGTTATAGAGTTGAAACAAAAGAGGAGTTTGATATAGCTCTAAAAGAAGCTATAAAATCATCTGTTCCAGTTATGATTGATGTGAAAGTAGATCGTTTTGAAAATGTTTTACCGATGGTTCCAGCAGGAGGAACACTTTATAATATGATGTTAGAATTTAAGGAAAACTCATGAAAGAGATCAGAAAAGTTATCTCTGTGATTGTTATCAATGAAGATGGTGTACTTTCACGTATAGCAGGTTTATTTGCAGGAAGGGGATATAATATCGAATCACTGACAGTTGCACCAATCCCTGAGAGTAATTTTTCACGTTTTACTATCGTTACAAAAGGTAGTGAACGTGTATTGGAGCAGATAACAAAACAGTTACATAAACTTATCCCAACTTATAAAGTTATCGAATCACAAGATGTAGTCGAAAAAGAGATGGCACTGGTCAAAATACCACTTGATACAAACATGAGTGGACTTGATGCAATCTTGAAAGGTTACAATGGAATTGTTGCAAATGCTACTGAAGATTCATTGATATTGATGGGTGTTGATGATGCAGATCGTATCAGCAATTTTTTAAAAATTATTAAAAAATTCAATCCAACTGAAATCGTACGTGGCGGTTCAGTATCTATGGAGAAATAATGCTTTTAAGTACCCTGGCACAAAAGTTGCAACTCAACTTTGACGGAGAAGATTTAGATATTTCTGCGATCAATACACTAAACCATGCCAATAAACATGAAATTACATTTTTTGACAATCAAAAATATCAAGATCAACTCTTGACAACAAAAGCTGCTGCGATCTTTATCTCAAAAGAGTTTGTAGAGCATCTTCCAAAAGATGTAATCCCACTTGTAAGTGATGAACCTTATCTAAAAATGGCACAGGCTAGTTACTATTTTAAAAAACCTTTAATCAGAGAAAAAAAAGAGCCGACAATTGCATCAAGTGCACTAATACAAGAGAGGGTTCATATAGGTAATGGCGTTACAATAGGTGAGGGTGTAACAATACTCAGTGGTGCTGTTATCGGTGAAGATGTAAATATCGGAGATAATTGTACTATTTATCCTAATGTAACAATATACAACGATACGCAGATTGGTCAAAATTGTACAATTCATGCAGGCAGTGTGATAGGAAGTGATGGATTTGGTTATGCTCATACAAAGTTAGGTGAACATGTCAAAATTTATCATAACGGTAAAGTTATCATAGAAGATGATGTAGAGATAGGGGCAAACACGACAATAGATCGTGCAGTTTTTGGAGCAACTATCATCAAAAAAGGTACAAAGATTGACAACTTAGTACAAATTGGACACAATTGTGAAGTTGGAGAGTATAGTATCCTGGTTTCTCAAGTAGGTTTAGCAGGTTCAACAACTTTAGGAAGAAATGTCGTATTAGGTGGACAAAGTGCAACAGCAGGACATTTAAAAATAGCAGATTTTGTCACCATCGCAGCACGTGGAGGTGTCACAAAGTCAATTACAAAAAAAGATATCTATAGTGGTTTCCCACTAATGAGACATAAAGACTGGCTAAAACTTCAAGCCAAAATATCAAAATTATTAAATAAATAAAGGAAAAACATGAGCGGTAAAAATACAGTTTTAAAAACATTCAAATTAGCAGGAACAAAAGATGGAGAAATATCTATCTCAAAAATAGAAGAACCATATGGACCAAAATCACAGCCAGTTGTCAGTATAGGAATATCACTTAAAGCTAGTAGTGAAGAGCCTGACTGGAAAGCACACATTCCCTATGAAAACTTAGATGAACTTATCCTGGCATTACAAGAAGCAAAAGAAAAAAAATAATCAACTTTTAAGCTTATTTTGCGTAAAATCCGCAACTTATTAACCATCATAAAAGGAAAAAACGATGAAAAGAACATATCAGCCACACAATACGCCAAGAAAGAGAACCCACGGTTTTAGATCAAGAATGGCTACAAAAAATGGTAGAAGAGTTATCCGTGCAAGACGTGCAAAGGGTAGAAAAAGATTAGCAGTTTAAGAGATTTTCAAACTTTAAAAACACCTAAAGAATTTGGTTATTTTTATAACCATAGCCGTAAAAAGCATGTCCATTCTATGGTTGCATTTTACAAAAAAGGTGATACAAAAAAAGTTGGCTTTACAGCAAGTAAAAAGATTGGAAATGCTGTAAAGCGTAACTTTGCAAAAAGACGTTTACGTGCAGCATTTTTGGAACTTCAGCCTCATCTAAATCAAGGATATTATATTTTTGTTGCTAAAAAAGAGATTCTTACCCAAGAGTTTACAAAAGTACAAAGAGATATGCACTTTGCTTTAGAGAAACTAAACGCAATCAAAAAACAATAATCCTCATGAAATCTATCACACTCTATCTTTTAAAAATTTATCAAAAATTTTTTACACTATTTAGTTTTGGTAGTTGTCGCTATTATCCAACCTGTTCAGAATATGCAAAATGGCAATATGAGAAAAATAACTTTTTCTTAGCAACACTTTATTCACTTTTGCGTATACTTCGCTGTAACCAGCTTTTTGCCGGTGGAATTGATTATCCCATTGTAAAAATGAGCTTAAATTCTAATACAATTTGCTATCATAACGCAAATACAAATAAGATTATTGTAAAATTTTGGTTCGTTCCAAAATCGGACAATGATTATTATCTAATCAAAACTTTCAAAAGGAATTCACATTGCTTGACAAAATGACGCAACAACAACGTATGGTACTTGCAGTAGTACTTAGTTTTATATTTTTCGTAGCGTATGATTTTTTACTGCCAAAACCAAAACATATCGCTCAGGAAAATAACCAGACAACACAACAGCCTCTCACTACACAAAAAGCAAATGCTACACCAATAGCAAGTAGTGCACCAGCACCAATGGAAAACAAAACTCCAACGCCTGCAGGCATCACGAAAGAACAATCTGATACAAAAAATATTGCAAATATCATCACTCCAGCATTTCATGCTAAGATAGATGAACTAGGACGTATAAGTCTATATGAAGTTTTACTTGAAAAATTTAAAACAAAAGATGGCAAACTCCCGAATCTTGTCGATCCATCTTCACCTGTAAAACCACTTGAGATAAGATTTAGCGATCCTGCTTTAAATGAAGAAGCATTTAAAGTTCCTTATACTGCCAGTAGTTCGGATATAAAAGTAAGCAATGAGGATAAAGAGCTTGTATTAACTCAAAAGCTAAGTAAAGTAACTATAACCAAAAAAATCATATTTCATCCAAATGGAACATATTCACTGCATATATCATTAAGCAACCCTGTTGAGTATTATGTAAGTCCAGGATTCAGACCAAAAGAAGCATCAGACAAATTTACTTTCATGGGTGTTTTAATTCGTAAAGCTGATGGAACAATCGATACCATTAAAGATGGCGGGGCTAAGGGTAATGAAGTCTATATGAAAGCAAATATCCTAAGTGCCTGTGATAAATATTTTGCGACTACTTTTTATAACTTCAAAGATGGCTTTGATGTCTATATTACTAAAGACGCAAAAGAAGATCCACTGGCATTTGTAAAAGGTTCTAAAGAGTTCCAGCTAAGCGGTTATGCAGGTGCAAAATCACATAAACGTTTAGCCGCTATTGATCCTAGAATGACTGATATTATCGAATATGGATTTTTTACATTTTTGGCAAAACCTATGTTTATTTTACTAAAAACCATACATAGTTACATCGGGAACTGGGGTTGGGCAATCGTTGCAACAACTATTCTTTTGAGATTGGTTTTATTTCCTTTGACATACAAAGGAATGGTTTCAATGAACCGCCTAAAAGCACTCTCCCCAAAAATCAAAGAGATCCAAAAGAAATACAAAGGTGAACCGCAAAAAATGAATGCGAAGATGATGGAATTGTATAAAAAGCATAATGCCAACCCAATGGGTGGGTGTCTGCCTATGATTTTACAAATTCCTGTCTTTTTCGCGATTTATCGTGTATTGCTAAATGCAGTTGAATTAAAACACGCTCCTTGGATGGGATGGATTCATGATCTCTCTGCTATGGATCCTTATTATATCTTGCCTATTTTGATGGCAGGTACAATGTTTTGGCAGCAACGTATCACACCAACAAACTTTACTGATCCAATGCAAGAGAAAATCATGAAATTTTTACCATTGATTTTTATGTTTTTCTTTGTAACTTTTCCAGCAGGATTGACACTATACTGGTTTGTCAATAATCTCTTTGGTGTCTTACAGCAATACTATGTAAATAGTATATTTAAAAAGGAAAAAGAGCAAAAAGGTGTAGCATGAAAAGAGAATTTAGTGCAGATACTTTAGAGGATGCTTATAAAGAAGCATCCTTGAGTCTTGAATGTTCTATTATTGATTTGGATATTGAAGTATTACAGTATCCATCAAACGGCTTTTTGGGTATGTTTTCTAAAAAAGCCATCATAAGTGTATCTCATAAAGATGCAAATAAAAACACTCAACCACAGGAAATACCTTCAAAACTTTCAGACGAAATCAAAAACCACTTAACAAATCTTTTAGAAAATAGTTGTTTTGATGCTTATGTACAAAAAGTAGAAGTTGATGAAGAAAATAAAGAAGTCTATATCAAAATAGATGGTGAAGATGCAGCTTTGATGATAGGAAAAGAGGGATATCGTTATAAAGCATTCTCATACATGATTTATAATTGGATACGTGTAAAATATGCACTCTCATCAACTTTAGAAATATCATCATTTTTACAAACACAACAAGATAGTATAAATACTTATATCCAGTCACTAAAAGAAAAAATAGCACAAAATACTAAAGTACAGACAAAACCACTTGATGGTATATTGGTAAAACTTGCATTGGATGGTTTGCGTAAAGCATATCCAGAAAAATATGTAGCAATTCGTACACTTAAAAGTGGTAAAAAAATTGTAATAGTAAATGAATATAGAAAAGACAAATGAACAATGAAACAATATGTGCCATAGCAACGGCACATGGAGTAGGGGGGATTGCCATTGTACGTATCAGTGGTAATCAAGCCCAGACAATAGCAGAAAAAATTTTACAAAAAGATCTACCCTCACCGCGTTTTGCACAACTTTGTGACTTATGGGATACAAACAATAAATTAATAGACGAAGCAATAGTTATATTTTTTAAAAATCCACACAGTTTCACAGGTGAAGATGTTATTGAATTTCAATGTCATG
>JALSQA010000184.1 GCA_026985685.1 Campylobacterales bacterium
TGATGTTGAAGAGGCGAGGTTATCTACTGTTATGCCCTACAATCTTGATGCATGGGATGGGTATCCTTATGAAAGGGAGGTTGTTTTTGAAAGTGCAAAAATGATGGATAAAAACTTAGTAGTTTTTGCAGGAGATACACATAATGCCTGGGCAAATGACTTAAAGGACAAAGATGGAAATCAAATAGGTGTTGAGTTTGCAACAACATCTGTGACTTCTCCTGGTTTTGAAGATTATCTGAGTCTGCCTGATCAAGAGAGTGCCAAATCATTTGAACAGGCTGTTACACTTTTGATAGATGATTTGAAATATTTCAACAGCTATGACAGAGGATTTTTGACAGTTACATTCACACCTGATGAAGCAGTCTGTGAGTGGTTCTATGTGGATAATTATGATTCACATATCTATGGTATGCAACAAAATAGGTATAAAAAATTAAAAGTTAAAAAAGGTAAAGAAGCAAGAAAAATAGAATAAAAGTGATTGTTACCAAAAAATAACCACTTTGTTATTAAACTGTAATGTTATTGCTCTACACTTTTGGATGTAAAATTTTTAACAAAGGAATACAAATATGTATAAAACAATTTTTTCACTAGCTGCGTTGGCTGTTTTGAGTGTGGGTATCATCGGTTGCAGTGATGATAATAATGATACTAAAACTACAACACAAGATCAAACACAAACACAGAATCAGGATCAAACACAAACACAGGATCAAACACAAACACAGGATCAAACACAAACTCAAGATCAAGATTTGTATGCATCAAAAAGTACATCTATTGCTTATCCAACAACAGATGCACAAAAGAGAAATATCAATGTTGCTTCTAAGATTGATTTAAAAGGTAAAACAGAGAGTCTATCTTATAAAACTATTTTAAGAACAAACGATCAACTAAGTGGTGAAATCTTTGGTCAGCTCAAAGATGAAAATGATCAACCTTTGAAATTAGAAGATGGTAGTAACTATATCTGTAATGGACAATTTGGCGGTAGCGGTCCAGATCATACTGAATTTATCAAAAAAGGTGATAAACTTTATATGATTACGCAGTTTGAGTGTCAGGTAGGTGCGATATATATGGCTGAACTAAGCCAGGATCAAAATACAGGTGAACTTAAAGCAGAAAACCTTAAGTTTGTCAGTCAAAAAGATTATCATGGTGGTTATGTGCACTGTGCTGGTATGAAAACACCATGGAATACATTTTTAGGTAGTGAAGAGTATGAACCAAATGCCAGAAAAATGGATGAAAATGGTAGTATAGATAAATACTATAATGCAGTAGCACCATATTTTGGTGGAGATCTTAAAAAAGCAAATCCTTACTTTTATGGATGGATTACTGAAGTATCTGTCGATGATAATGGTGACGCAGATTACAAAAAACACTACAGTATGGGTAGATTTGCACATGAGTTAGCTTATGTTATGCCGGATAAAAAGACTGTATATTTATCTGACGATGGTACAAACTGTGCCTTATTTATGTATGTGGCTGATAATGCTGGAGATTTAAGTGCTGGTACTCTTTATGCTGCTAAATGGAAACAGACAAGTGCTACAGGTGCTGGTGCTGCGAATTTAGAGTGGATTAAGTTAGGTCATACCTGGGATGATGATATAAAACAAATTGTAGATGCAAAAGTAACTTTTGATACGATTTTTGATGCTGCTAGTCCAAAAGAAGATGGTACATGTCCTACAGGATTTACAAGTATCAATACTGGTGCAGGACACGAGTGTTTGAAAGTCAAAGAGGGCATGGATACAAGAGCAGCATTTCTTGAAAGTAGACGTTATGCAGCAATCAAAGGTGCTACTACAGAGTTTAGAAAGATGGAAGGTTTGACATACAATCCTGATCAAAAAGTTCTTTATACTGCAATCAGTCAAATAGCCAAAGGTATGGAAGATCATAAAAAATATGGTGAACCAAAAGATAGCTATGACAAAGGTGGCAACAATGATATCAAATTGACTTATGATAAATGTGGAGCTGTTTATGCACTAGATATTGATGAAAGCAATACAACTATCATGAAAGTTAAAAATATGCATGCAATTGTCGCTGGAACACCTAAAAGTTATCCAAAAGATTCTATTTATGCTAATAACACTTGTGATATTAATGGTATTTCTAGTCCTGATAACATCACATATTTACCAGGTTCTCATACATTACTTATCGGTGAAGATACAGGATATCATCAAACAGACTTGATTTGGTCATTTGATACAAACACTAACAAACTTAAAGATCGTGTAGCTTCTACACCATATGGTTCTGAAACAACTTCTGCTATGTGGCAACCAAATATAAATGGTTTTACTTATATCAACTTTGTAACACAACACCCATACGGTGAGTCAGATAAAGATAAAATTAAAAATCCATCTGATGTTCAGTCTTATGTAGGATATATGCAAGCAGGCGGTAAAAAATAGTTTTATTATTTAACATATGCGTCACCCATTTTGGGTGGCGTTCTTACAAAGGAACATCATGAAAACACTACAATATTCACTCCCCCTCTCTTTAGCTTTGCTTTTTTGTGGAATGGGTTGCTCAAACTCCTCTTCTAAAGGGCAAACAGAAGTTCAGCATGAGATAAGATCTGATCCTACAAATGGTTATGATATTACTACACATGTAGTCAAACACCCGTCAGCCTATATCTCTCAGATGTGTTATACCAAAACTAAAGATGCACAGGGCAAAGCACATAACCCATGCTATGCCTGTCATATCAATAACCGTCCTCCAAACTATGTGATGGAAGACGAAGAACTTCAGGCATCGTATGATTTTCCTGAACCAGCATTGAAAAATCCATATTCCAATCATTTCAGAGACTTTAGTGCCGAGGTAGCGAAGATATCTGATGAAGAGATCAAAAAGTATGTAGAACATAGCAACTATTTTGATGAAAATGGTGATATAGCTCTTGCCAAAAAACTCAAAAATCTCCCAAAAGCATGGGATTTTGACAAAGATGGTAAATGGGATGG
>JALSQA010000185.1 GCA_026985685.1 Campylobacterales bacterium
GCTAAGATATCTACTAAATAGTATTCTCTTTCTTCATGTCCGCCTGGTTTGATACAACTTTTACAAAATGCACCAGCTTTTGTATAGTCTGTGATCTCTTCAACACTTTTAAGGTCATTTAGTTTGATCACTTCTCTTAATGTTCCAAGGCTTACACGTGCACATTCACATACGATTACTTCAGACTCGAAACTCTCCATATCGACACCTTTATACTCAGCCGCTGCTTTTTTGATGACATCATATGCCATAACTGAACAGTGCATTTTTTGAGGTGGTACTGCTGGTGTTTCTGGATTATCTCTCATAGCAAATTCTACATCGATATTTGTTATCTTAACTGCTTCATCTACGGTTTTCCCAATTGTGAGTTCAGCCATAACATCTGAACTTGCAATAGCCGTACCACAACCAAAACTTTTAAATTTTGCATCAATAATTTTATCTGTTTTTTCATCTACTACCCAGTAAAGACGCACTGCATCTCCACAACTCTCTGCCCCAAAATCAGCGACGATAAGTTTACCGCCTGCTTTTTTGGCATCTTCTTCTGTTATCTCACCCATATGGCGAGGGTTATTCATACGGTCTTGGACATTTTGGCTATATTCATCCCAAATTGATCCACCGATTAAACTATCAAATCCCATTATTTTTCCTTATCTTTATTTTATAATTGACTTTTATGTTCATATTTTATAACACAAAAAGAAGTAATTCTTTTTGCTACGCTAACGCTAAGTTTTCCTCAGCGGAATGCTCACGCACAGTAAACCATGCTATAACTTGCTTTTATGACCTTTTGGTGTGTATGCGTAAGAGCTAGAAATACCTCTAAGTCTCTCTATCGCTTTTTTTACTACACCTATTGTGTACTCTATCTCTTCTCTTGTTGTATATCTACTTAGAGAAAATCTTATGGCAGTATGTGCCAAATCTTCTGCCGCTCCGATGGCTTCCATCACAGGGTTTGATTCCAAATCTTCACTCGCACAGGCACTTCCTGTACTTGCTGCGATTCCTGCTTGATTTAAATCCCACAACATGGCTTCACCCTCAACACCTCTAAAACTTATCAAAATAGTATTTGATACACGTTTTTCTCTTGGTGTGACGACAAAAGTATCTTTGATTGTTAAGAGTTCATCTTCTAACATATCTCTTAACTCTTTTACATCATGCATCTCAAAATCAAGTGAGTCTACAGTTTGTTCCATCGCTTTACCCATACCAATAATTCCTGGTACATTTAGTGTGCCACTTCTGTGTCCACCCATTTGTGAACCGCCATGAAATAGCGGTGTTAACTCTTTACCTTTTTTGATATAAAGTCCACCAACACCTTTTGGTCCATGAAACTTATGTGCTGAAAAAGTTAGATAATCAACATTAAAGCTTTGAACATTTACAGGCACTTTTCCTATGGCTTGTACTGCATCAGTATGAAAAAGTGTTCCGTGTTCTTTACAGATCTCACCAATTTCCTCAACTGGAAAAATTGCACCTGTTTCATTGTTTACCCACATTACTGATACAAGGGCAGTTTTGCTTGTGATATTATCACGAACACTTTGTGCTGTTATAATTCCTTCACTATTGATAGGAAGGTAAGTAACTTTTACACCTAAAGATTCCAAATGTTTTGCTGCTGCAATTACAGAAGGGTGCTCTACTTCAGAAACTATAATATGATCTTTTCGACCACTGATGATATAATCAAAGTAGATACTTTTAAAGACCCAGTTGTTACTTTCTGTAGCACATGAAGTAACTACTACACTATCTTGTCTAGGAACATTTAATCCTGCATATATCTTTTCTAATGCTATTTTCAAAAAAGGGTGTGTTTCACTTCCAAACTCATGTAGCGAGTTAGGATTGCCGTACATCTGGCAAAAAAATGGTTCCATTGCAAGTTTTACTTGCGGATCTACTATGGTTGTTGCGTTATTGTCTAAATAGACTCTCATGTTCTCTCCAATATTTTAATAGGACTTATATTGTCCTAATTGTACTATTTGTTACTTTAAACAATACTTATAAGCGTATTTTTAGTTTCATTAAAATCTACACAAGCATCTGGAGCTTGTTTTAAAAACTCTTCTAGGGACTCTTTTTTAGCTATGGCTTCATCTAGTTCGGGGTCATTTCCCTGTGTATATGCACCGATACGAATCAATACTTCATTCTCTTTTAATAGCGAAAACATCCTTTTAAATTTCATAGCTGCCTTTTTATGCTCTTCATCTATAACATCACCCATAACCCTAGAAGCGGAATTAAGAATATTTATAGGTGGGTAGATACCAAAGTCAGTCATCTCACGACTAAGTACGATGTGACCATCTAAAATACTTCGACTCTGATCAGCGATAGGATCACTCATATCATCACCTTCAATCAAGACTGTAAAAAATGCTGTGATTGATCCTTTTCCTTCTTCTTTCCCCGCACGCTCCATCAATTGAGCTAAAAGTGTCAAAGAAGAGGGTGGATATCCTTTTGATGTTGGTGGTTCACCAAGTGCTAGACCGATTTCTCTTTGAGCCATCGCAAAACGTGTTACTGAATCCATTATAAATAGTACATCACGTCCTTGCTCTTTAAAATATTCAGCAACACTCATGGCAGAAAATGCTCCATATTTTCGCATTAAAGAAGAGTCATCACTTGTTGCGACGATGATGACTGTATTTGTTAAATCTCCACCAAGGTTTTTGGCTATAAATTCTGGGATCTCTCTTCCTCTCTCTCCAATAAGGGCAACTACTTTAATAGGTGCTTGTGCTCCTCTTACTATCATGCCCATAAGTGTAGATTTACCAACACCACTTCCGGCGAATATACCTACTTTTTGTCCTACTCCTGTGGTAAGCAATCCATCTATAGTTTTGACACCGACGCTAAACTTTTCTTCTATAAGACCTCGTTTCATCGCATCTATGGGTGCTTTTATGATTGGCATTGGTTTTCCGCCATAAATCTCACCTTTGCCATCTTTTGGTTTCATGAGTGGATCG
>JALSQA010000186.1 GCA_026985685.1 Campylobacterales bacterium
TGTTTTCTTTGGTATCAAGGTCATCTCTAAAGTCTGAAAAATCAAGTTTAAATGGTGGGTTTGAGACGATATAGTCAAACTTCATTAAGTTACCATTTTCATCTTTGTGATATGGCTCTAAGATAGTATTACCTTGGATAATGTTTTGTATAGAGTGAACAAGATTGTTTAGTATAAGGTTTAGTCTTAGAAGAGATGATGATTTTTGCGAAATATCTTGTGAGTAAATAGTGCATCTATCTTCACCTATGGCATGGGCTATATTCATAAGTAGTGTTCCAGAACCAGCACTTGGGTCATAGACTGTTACATTTTGGACGGGTTGGTTTACAAGTATGGCAGCCATTATTTTTGCAACTGCATGAGGTGTGTAATATTCGGCATATTTTCCTCCTCCGTCTTTGTTGTAGTCTTTTATGAGATACTCAAATATAGTGGCGTAAAAATCGTATTTTTGGTTAAAGATGTTTTCAAAGCTAAACTCTGTTAGTTGGTTTATTAAAGCACGACAAAAAGAGTCTCTTTTTGATGAGTCGGTGATAAATTGGCTTATTTCATCAAATAGAACTATTTTTGCCCCACCATCAGTTTTTACTGAGAAGATGTCATTGTTTGTGATGGCAATATCTCTTAATGTATCATCAAAAAGCTTGGCAAAATCGGATTCATTTTGTCTGTTGTATAGATTGGATATAAAGTGTTGTGGCTTCAAGACTGCCGTATCTGCTCCAAGTTGAAGAGTGAGTAACTCGTAATCTTCTTCATTATATTTAGATATTTGCTCTTCCCAGTTTGAAGCCTTGGCTAAGTTTGGGTCTAATTTTTTGACTTCATAGGCAAATTTATCGTTTAAAAATTTATACAAAAACACTTGTGTGATTATTTTAAATTCATTTCCATCATTTCCCAATCCATAATTTGTGCATATACTTTTTAGATTGTCTATTAACTCTTTTGTTTTTCTCTCAAAATCTTGTGTTACCAACTTGATACTCCGTTAAATTGATTTATATACTCATTTACTACTAAATTGTTTATATATTTTAATGATTCGGCATTTACCGGTAGTTTTTCTTTTGTTTTAAATGCATCTATGACTAATCGAATCATAGCTCTACCAAAATACTCTTCATTGTCTAATATTTTGCTGTTTTTTATCACTTGCTCATCTGCTTGGGATTTGATTTGGTTTAGTGCATTGAAAATTTTTAGCTCTTTTTGAGATATATCTCCTCTTTGAGTAAGCCTCTTGTGGATACGAGCAAATTTTTCATCATTTTTATATTTTTGTTTTAAAAGATTATTTTGACGATTTAACTCTCTTACTTTTTCTAAGATTTTGTTTAAGTATCCTATATTTTTTCGCATCTCTTCTTGAGTTACTTCACTTAAATGTTTTTGTTTAAAGAGCCTTTCAAGCTCCTCTTTTAAAGAGATGAATTCTGGGTCTTTTTGGTCAAAGTTGCTTGATAAAGCTTCTCTTGTTTTTCTTAAAGTATTTTTGAGTCTATCGGCTAACAAAAGCTCCTCTTCACCTACTTTTTTAAACATAAAGATTATATCTTCGAGTGCAACATCGAGTAGATTGCCACTGCTTTCTTTGTTTTCGATATTGTTTTTTAGGTTGAGTAGGTTTAAATGGTTTGTAGCTTCTATATATAACTTTGTTAGCATTTGAAAGTCTATTTGTTCTAATAGTTTATAATGTCCATAAAGTCTTATAAGATTATAAAGACTTTTTGCATTTCCAAGTGCTTTTTTGAGTTTTTGTATTTGTGATATATCACTTATTTGGCTTATTTGTTGAGAAAATATTTCAGCATTTGTTGTATCGTATGCAAATAGTATCTCTTTTATTTCTTCGATTTCAGTCTCTATTTCTTCTTTTGATTTGAAAAGGTTTGAGTAATGTTCTATCTCATCGCCAAGTTCTGATTGTAATTCATCAAAATAGGCTTTATTTGTCTTTTCAAACTCTTTGCTTATGTCTGCAAAATCTACAATATAGCCATATTTCCAATCTTTGTATGTTCTATTTACTCTTGTTAGAGTTTGAAGTAGGTTATGGTCTTTGATAACTCTTCCAAGATATAGTTTTTTTAGTCTTGGTGCATCAAAACCGGTTAAAAGCATATTGTAAACAAATAGTATATCTATTTTGCCTTCTTTGAAATCTTCTACCCAATCTTTTCGTTCCTGTTTTGTGCCAACATCATGTAAGATTAAAGCTGCACTTTTTACTTTGTATCTTTGCTTTTTTCTCTTACCATAGCTTAATGTAGCATCATTTTCGGCTGCTAAAAGTTCTGGTTGAATAGTTTGTTGAAGTGTTGGCTTAGTTGATATATATTTGTCTTGAAATATTTCATACATCATTTTTGCTTGTTCTGAACTATCGCATACTACCATAGCACCTATGGTGTCATCTCCAAGTGTTTGACGGCTTATCTCAAAATCATTTATAATATATTCAAGCATAGGTTCCACAAAATATGGATGAGCATAAAGTTCTTTTTTTGATATTGTCCCTTTTTGTATCTCTACTTTGTCAAGGGCTTCTTGTAAAACCGATTTATAGTTAGTTTCGATATTTTCTCTGATAAGTCTTAGGGTGTATCCATCGGCTATTGAAGCATTGTAATAGTATTTGTGGATATAGTTTCCAAACAACATTTTAGAGTTGTAATCATCCCCAAGCAGTGGTGTGCCTGTTAGCCCTATCATGATAGCGTTTCTATCTGATTCTATAAGGTTTGCAAGAAAACTTCCTTTTGGATTGTAGCTACGGTGGACTTCATCAAGGAAATAGACTCTTTGAAGATCAGTATTGTAATCATTTTGTGTAACAACTTGTGCATCATTACTAAATTTTTGAATATTTACAACCGTTATCTCTGCTTTGCCTGATTTGTTATTTAGTGCTGTGTGTTGTTTTATCTCTCTTGCAAATTCCTCTTTGGAATTTACTGTTTTGACTATAAGTCCACGAGATGTAAACTCTTTGTGTGCTTGTATGA
>JALSQA010000187.1 GCA_026985685.1 Campylobacterales bacterium
GAGAAATTACTTACCGAATTAGAACGTGTTAAACAAGAGAGTGGAACAATCTTTTTCACCTCTTTGGTAGGAAACAATTTGCTAGCAAAGGGCTATCTCTTTTTGCTTAAAAAAGCAGGAGAAGTGGCAACCGTCTATGACAGCGAAGCCTTAGCCTCTATTTTAAAGCGTATGCCATTTGAATACAAAATAGAATCTATTGGTAACATGGCATATATGAGAGGGGTCTAGCTTATTCATGTACTTATTGGTATCAATAAGTACTTTTGAAAATTTAAATTTTCTTAAATAGTTGTGATATTATTTCGATATACGGTGCTTTATCTTGCATAGCTTTAGCAGCCATGATAGCTCCCTCTACCGTAGCTAACATCACTTTTGAAAGTGACTTTTTTTCTGTGTCATTAAGTGGCGTATCTCTGAGTGCAAGAAAATAGCTATGCTCTAAATCTTGATAGACTTTTAAGAGTGCTTGTGCGATGTCAGCATCGACTGGACTCATCTCTTGGACAAGGTTGTTTAAAGCACAGCCATGTTTGAAGTCGAAACTATCGGTGGTGAGTAGTTTCTCTTCTAGGTATGTCAAAGGGTTGGATGAAGTGGGTATCTCTTTGTACTTTTCTTTTAAATTGAAGGCTATTTTTTCTTCTATGACGGCGAGTAGTACCTCTTTTTTGCTCTTAAATATATGATAAAGTGAGCCTTTGTTGAGTCCTGCATCTTTGAGTATATCGTCAATACTTGTACCATTAAATCCTTTTTCATAAAAAAGTTTGTAAGCACTATTGATAATCTTTTCTCTTGTTGTTATTTTTTTCATAGTTGTATTTTAGCATATTTTTACTTGACTATTTAGTCAAAGGAGAGTAAAAAATGAAAAAAGCACTTATCGTCATAGACATACAAAATGATTATTTTTGTGGTGGCAACATGGAATTAGAAGCGATAGATGATGTCCTAATAAAAATAAATAAACTCATAACATTCGCAAAAGATAATGGCTATAGTATCTACATTATCCAACATATCATGGAACGAAAAGGAACATCTTTTTTTCTACCAAACACAGTAGGCGTAGAGTTACATGAAGCATTGGAGACAAAAGATACTACACTCGTTACCAAACATTACCCCAATAGTTTTCGAGAGACAAACTTACAAGCCTCATTAGAGAAAGAGAATCTAAAAGAGCTTATCATCTGTGGAGCGATGACGCATATGTGTGTGGACTCAACTGTTCGAGCTGGATTTGACTTGGGCTATGATATAACCTTGGCAGAAGATGCCTGTGCTACAAGGGATTTGGTTTTTAATGGTCATGTGGTTGGTGCGAAAGATGTACAAAGAAGTTTTATGAGTGCGTTGGGGTCTGTGTTTTGTGAAGTTAAGTCGGTGAAGATGATAAAGTAAAAATATCAATGACTTCAATCTCTTTTTAAAAGCCCCTGTTTAAATAGATGTAAGCTTTCGTTTAGCATATTTTCATAATTTTCTCTTGTTTGAGAAAAGAGTCCATAGTGTAGCATGATGCCGTCTATCATGCTGACTAAAACCCTTCCAAGAGCTTGAGGATTAATATCAGAATGTATTTCTTTGTTTACTATAAGTTGGGCTATATTTTGACTATAAAAATTTCCCATTTTATCAAAATAGTCAGCAATAGTTTTTCTAAATACTTTAGAACCAAAGCTAGGACCAAATGCTTCGAAAAATACAGGAATAAATTTAGCTTCTTCTGCATCTATAAGTAAGGAAGTTTTTATATGGAATATAAATTCATCTAATGTTTTAGCTTCTCCTTGTTGATTAAGCCATGTTTCCATTTTTGCAAAATAACTGTCAACAAAAGCAATAGAAAGTGCTTCCTTTGAATCAAAATATAAATAGAGCGTACCTTTTGCGATACCTGCTTCTTTTGCTATTTTTGCCATGGTACTATTATGAAATCCTTCTTTGATAAAAGTTTTCATGGCTGCATTTAGTATTTTCTTTTGCATCTGTTTCTTATCCACAATTTTTGGCATGATAATCCTTTAGTGTTATTTTAATGACTGTTTGGTCATAAAAAGGTTAAATTACTTGACAAAAAATAGATAAAAGAGTATTATTTTTTTAAATGACCTATTGGTCATAATAAATTATGAAGGATTTAAAATGATAAGAGAGTTGAATGAAAGTACAAAAAATATGTTAGTTTTTGAAATTACAGGAGAGGTAACGCTAGCAGAAGAAAAAGCATGGATTAAAAGATTTGATACGCTCTTACAAACCTATGATAAGGTAAATGTTGCAGTCATTTTGGGAGAAAATAGTGCTTGGGAGTCTAAAGCGGGTTGGGAAGATATTAAATGGCTAATGGGACATGTTCGAAGATTTGATAAAATTGCTATTGTGGCAGAAGGTAATGTTTGGAAATGGCTTATCACTGTAGATAGTTTCTTTGCTAAAATGATGGGCATAAATGAGCGTTATTTTAAACCTACAGAAAAAAAAGAGGCTATTGCATGGATAAAGATAAAGGATGAAAAATAATGTATCCAAAAATTACCATTTATACACTTATCCTCTCATTGATTACTTTGTCATGGATGGTTCCAGGTGGACCTGTCGAAACCAGAAGTTTTTCAAATATTGATTCGGCAATTGTGTTAGGTTTTAATATATTTTTAACATCTTTAGTATTGGGTGCATTGGTACTAATTTATTTTATGTTTAAAAAACAAAAATGGGCATATTCTCTTACATTTTTAGTAGGAGTTGCTTTTGTAATTGTCTTTTTATTAGATCTTCTTGGTATTTTCCCCGTATCACTTGATTCCATGAATCAACTGCTTTTTATATTGGAGATATTGGGTACATTATTTGGATTTAGTCTAATGTATCTTTCTTATGTGACATTGAAGTATACACCTAGTGAGTATTGGTCTGGAAATTTTCAAGTACCTTTTTCTTTGATAGTTATAGGATCTTTTTTATTACTATTTGGCGTATATGTTATATACTTTGCTACCAAATCAGCGTTACATTAGGAGATATGATGAAAGAAAATAAAGGTGGAATAAATAGACAACACAATAGTTCTTTAAAACAAAAATTTGTTTTTATATCTCTGCATGCGTTTATCATCATTATATCTTTGTATATTGTGTTAGATGGAATAGGGATATATGATAATCAAAGAGCTTGGATACTTTTTGGATTTTCTTTTATATATTTTATGCGACATATTATTACTCTTTTTTACTTACTGCAACGACGAATTGAGTGGGGTGAAGTAGTTGGATTGAGTAGTTTTTTTGTACTGTTTGAAATTGGATTGTTATTATTGGGTGCAGGAGTTTTTCATCAACATGCTATCGCATTTGATTGGATAGATAGTATGGCACTTATACTATTTTTTTTAGGTTCATACCTTAATACCTATAGTGAACTACAACGAAAATGGTGGAAGAATGATTTACGGAATAAAGGCAAAGTATATACCAAAGGACTTTTCTCACATGCCATGCATATCAACTTTTTTGGTGATGTGGTATTGTTTATAGGCTGGGTGATGATGACACATACTTGGTGGGCATTTTTCTTGCCGTTGTTTATGCTGGTCTCTTTTGTCTTTTTTCATATACCTATGCTAGATGAGTATTTATTAGAGAGATATGGAAATGCTTTTGATATTTATGCTAAAAAGACCAAGAAACTTATACCACGTTTATATTGATTTCTCAAGATGTAGGCTTCGCCAATTTGCTACTTATTAGCAATTTTGGAAAAGCATTAATCTCCTGTATATTTTATAATTCTTCTACCAATAAGCAGGAGAGAAGATGCAAAATCAAGAGATTGTGACATTTCAAAATGTTCGTAAAAGTTATTTTTTGGGTGAAGTGGAGATAAAAGCTTTAAATGATATCTCTTTTTCGGTGCAAAAGGAGAAATTTACTTTTATCGTGGGGAAATCTGGTAGTGGCAAAAGTACACTGTTAAATCTCATCGGGGCGATTGATGCTCCTACAAGTGGAGATATCATCATCAATGATATCATGATAGAGACACTAAATGATGATGCTTTGTCTGATTTTAGAGCCAAACATATCGGTCATATTTTTCAAAATTTCAATCTAATGCCAGTGCTAAATGTCTATGAAAATATCGAATATCCACTACTGATGATCAATGAAGATAAAAACAGTATCAAAGAAAAAGTCACCAAAATGATAGAAGATGTGGGGTTAAAAGGGTTGGAAAAACATATTCCCTCACAACTTAGTGGTGGACAAAGGCAACGGGTGGCGATAGCAAGGGCTTTGGTGAAACAACCCTCTTTAGTATTAGCAGATGAACCCACGGCAAATCTTGACTCAAAAACGAGTGGGGAGATCATCTCCTTGATGCGTCAGATGAAAGATAAGTATAAAACGACTTTTATCTTTGTCACGCATGACAGAGATATTTTGGATGTGGCGGATGAGACCTATTTGTTAAAAGATGGAGTATTGGAGGTAAGAGATGTTAAATAGTATAAAAATCGCATTTAGAAATACACTAAGAAACAAAAGACGAACACTTTTAAGTGTATTGGCTATCGCTATTGGTGGGTTTGCTTCCTTGCTTATCGGTTCTTTTGTTTCAAGTGTCAATCAGGGGATACAAACAGGAGTAGCTAGAAGTAGTGGGCATCTTCATATCCACAAAAAGGGCTATTTTGATTTTGGTGCAGGGAGTGTGGGTGAATATGATATAGAAGATTATGATGCTATCATCCAAAAGATAAAAGAGAGTTCTCTTGGTAGCTATATCAATGTCATCACACCCACACTTAGTATCGGAGGAATAGCTGGAAACTATGCCAAAAATAGTTCACAAACTTTTGTAGGCATTGGGCTTGTTGCAGATGAGCAGAAAAAGATGCAGTCATGGGATGGATACGGTATCGATATGCCATCAGAGCAGAGTGCGTTAGAGAACTATCATGATGGAGGGCTTATCGGTATGGGATTGGCTATCAATCTCAATCTTTGCCAGGAGTTGAAGATAAAAGGTTGCAAAGAGAAAAAAGAGAAAGTCAATAACGCTCCCATCGATGAAGATATCGCTGATTTTACAATAGATGAGCCAATAAAAGAGGAGGGTGTCATGATAAGCCTCTTGGCAGCTTCTTCAAAAGGTGCACCCAACATCGTTCGACTTCCCATCGAAAAAGTATGGAAACAGACCAACAAAGAGATGGATGATAGGTTTGTCGCTATGCCACTTCACATAGCACAACAGCTGGTATATGGCAGTGATACAAAAAAGGTAAATACTATCAATGTACAGCTAAAATCTCCTGATGATATAGACAAAGTAGCCCAAGATATGGAGCAGTTTTTTGCCCAAAATGGACTGGATTTGGAAGTGATAAAACTGAGCGATTTTAATCCACAAATCCAAAAAGTGATAGGAATGTTTTCTGTTATCTTTGCTTTTGTTTCGATGATTATAGGTTTGATTGCGATATTTACCGTCTCAAATACGATGACGATGAGTATCATGGAGCGATTTAACGAGATAGGCACACTTCGTTCTATGGGGCTTAGAAGAAGTGGAGTGAGGACTTATTTTCTGCTTGAGGGAAGTATCATCGGGATATTTGGAGCGACTTTGGGTGTGGCACTGGCGATAATAGTGACATCTATCATCAACAGTATCGGCTTGATGTGGACACCACCCAATGTATCCCAGCCCACACAACTTGTTTTTAATCTCACGGATAATATACCACTCATTGTCGGAGTGTGGATATTTCTAGTGATTATCAGCATCATCTCATCTATCTTACCAGCTATCAGAGCTTCAAAAATGCCGATAGTGGATGCTTTGAGGCACAATTGATGAAGTGGTTTGTGCTTATCATGATAGGGTGTAGTACGGTGTGGGGATTGACGATAGGTCAAGTTCCCCAAGCTATTGTTTTAAAGGATGCTTTAGTATCAGGTGGTGACTGGCATTCTTCTCGTTTAAAAGATAAAATTTGTGTAGTTTTTTATGTAGATCCTGATGAGAAAAATATCAATGATGATTTTTCAAAAATTCTAAAAAAATCTCGATTGAAATTGTCAGTTAGTGTCATTGTTAATATGAAATCTACTTGGATACCAAAATTTTTGATAACAAAAGGTCTCAAAAAAGAACAAGAGAAAGAAAAAGATATCCTCTTTATAATGGATAATGAGAGAACTCTTATAAAAAAATGGGGATTGAAAGATGACTATTCATCCATATTGATTTTTGGTGATGGTGGAAAGTTGATTTATCAGTTTGTTGGGAAGATGAAAAAAAAGGAGATTGATAAAGTAATGTCATTAGTAAACATAGCATTTTCCAAATAACTTTGTGCTTTAGCAATTTTGGAAAAGCAATAATCTCATAAATCTTTTATACTTTTATCATTATTTATACAGGAGATATAAGATGAAGATTTTGACAACATTACTAACCACAGCAACACTACTTTTGGCAAGTCCTACAGCAAATGAGATCGTGCAAAAAAGTGACAAGATACGAAATCCAAGTAGCTCATTTTACCAAAAGGGACTCATTACAGAGTATAAACGCGCTAAAAAGATAGACAGTATGCTTATCAGTATCTACTCAAAAGAGAGTGATGGGCAGTTTAAGACTATCGTTCGTATCTTAAAACCTAAAAAAGATAAAGATAAGTTGATTTTACGAGATGGCAATAGTATGTGGCTTTATGATCCAAACTCAAAAGCTTTAGCACAGATGTCACCACAGCAAAGACTCATGGGGCAATCCTCTAGTGCGGATGTGATGAGTGCGAACTTTGCAAAAGATTATAAGCTAAAACTTGAAGGCACAGAGCACATCAAAGATGGTTCCAAAAAACAAAGAGAGTGTTACAAAATCTCGATGGAAGCGATTAGTGATGATGTGAGTTATCCTTTTGTGGAGTATTGGGTGGATGTAGAGAACTTTTATCCAATCTCTGCAAAGTTTTATTCGGCAAATAGAGACTTACTGAAAAAGAGTTATTATCGTAAGTTTAAAGAAGTTTTGGGGCAGATTCGACCAACTCAGGTTTTGATATTTGATGGTGTGGATACGAGTAAAGCGACTAAGATGGAGTTTGCAGATACAAAAAACAAAGAGTTGCCTGATTTTTGGTTTAACAAAGAGTATCTCTCAAAATTTACCGAGGAGTAGTGATGAGGTTTTTGTGGTTACTGCTTCTTGTCTCTATCATGATACGGGCAGATGAGTTGGATTTTTTAGATGAGATAGATAGTGATGTAGGGTCATTTGAAGAGAAAAAAAGTGCTGTGGATGCGAGGGTGAAACTTAGTTTTTTGAAAAATGAATCAAGCGATGATGATAAGATTTTCTATCTTCGTTTAGCTAAGCAGGAGAAAAATTATCTATATGATGTGCGATTTATCGCTGATGAAGATACTCAAAGTTTCAATATCAAAGAACTTTACTACAAGGGGAATTTTGCCGAAAAATCTTTTTATGAAGTAGGTAGAATCAACATCAAAGAGGGAGTTTCCAGAGGGTATAATCCTACTGATTATTTTAAAGGAACACACTCTTTGACACTATCAAATGACCCAAAAGAGCGAAAGGAAAATCGTCTTGGTTCGCTTCTTTTTTCCCAAACACTGTTTTTGGACAAATGGACACTCAAAGCAATCTATTCACCTAAAATATCTGTTTCTAAAAACACGCTGCTAAGTGATGCCAAATATATCGGTTTGCACTTAGATGAGAGTAACTATCATGATAGGGCTTCTTTGTATGTGGATTATAGTGGCTTTGAGGATGTGAGTTCTTCTGTGATTTTGCACTACAATGAAGATGATTTGAACTTTGGATTTAATCTAAGTTACATCTATGATAGCTGGATCGTATATCTTGAAAATTCACTCAAATATGCAAAAAATGAGATCTCAAAACTCGAAATCAATCCTGCCATCAGAGATCAATTTTCAAGCAATAAAAAATATATCGATCAAGCTACTTTGGGAATAAATTATACCAGTGCTTCAAATATCGTTACAACAGTTGAATATATCTTTAATAGTGGGGGATTGGATGATGATGACTGGGATAGATGGTTTGAACTTGGGAAAAATCCACTTTATGCTAGAGAGTTGGGCAGTATAAGAGAACAAATAGCAAAAAAAGAGTCCATACAGAGTCGTCAATCTTTATTTGTACTTTCTCGTGCAAGTGATGTGATGACAAACTTAGATGCTTCAGTTTTGGCTTGGGTCAATCCCTATGATGGTAGTTCTCTTAGTCAAGTGGGTCTTGAATATAGCTATCATGATAACTTGCAGACCAATCTATTTTTGAGAAATTATCGTGGAAAAACAGATAGCGAATATGGCAGTGCATTAAACGATTATGAAGTGCTTATAGAGGCTGAATATCTATTTTAGTACAATACTTTTATGGATACACACAACAAAGCAATGCAAAAAGTTTTAGAGAAGATTGAAGATGATTTGGAGTATGTTTCGATTGAAGATTTGATATCTGTATCGGGGTATTCTTACTATCATTTTCATCGTATTTTTAAGGCTTATACCGGTGAAACACTCAACAAATACATCAAACGAATCTTACTTGAAAAAGCACTTCACGCTATGCAAATGGATAAAGAAAACATCACAGCCATCGCCATGAAGTCAGGCTACAACACACCTTCTGCTTTCAATAAAGCTTTCAAAGAGATGTTTGGAGTAAATCCCAGCCAGTACAAAGAAAACCTCAAACCAAAACGAAAAGAGTATGCCGACATCAAACCCGTAAGGATAGAAACTATTGAAGCAATTCCTGTATATATGATTCGGCATGTAGGGGATTATTCACGGCTGGATAGTATTTGGGAAAAGCTGATATCGTTTGCTACAAAACACAAGCTTTTTAATCGTCATTTTTATGCATATGCTATCGCTTATGATAACCCTGACATCTCAGACAACACAAAACTACGATACGATGCCTGTATCTCAAAAACAAAAGAGATACAAAATGCTCCACTACAATCCAAGTATCTTGAGGGTGGAAAGTATGCAGTGTTTTTACACAAAGGAACTCATGAAAAGTTAGTAGATACCTATGACGCTATCTTTGGAAATTGGTTTTATAAAAATGATATCTCTTTTCGTGATATGCCAGTGATTCAAAAGTTTTTAAATAATAAAAAAGAAACATCAAAAGAGGAGTTATTGACTGAGGTTTATGTGCCTATTGTTTAAAACAGATACTAAAAATGAATCATAGTATCTGTTATAATTTCCTATTTCAAAATCTTAGCCCCATGAAAATGCAGTATATTTTTCTCTTTTGTGACGATTAGAGCTGAGCCATAGAGTATCTTTTGGTTAAAGTCTATGAGCAAAGTGACATGATCACCATACTCTTTTTCATACCACGACACCATATAAACATTTTGATAAACCTCAAAAGCTGTATAAGGGAAAGCACCCCACCATTTAGTGGGTGCCGAACCTGTTAGATACTGATAGCTGACTCCTTTTGGTTCAAACTTGACATGATAAGAGCGTCCAGATGTATAATGATAAGTTATCTCTGTTCCATCAAGTTTGTGCGTCTCTTTGCTTAACTCCATAGCGTGTAACTGGAAGCTTACTATCAATAGACAAAAGAGCTTCAATAACCGTATCATGATATTTAATCCTGCTCTACTTTGAAAGTTTCAAAAAGGGTATTGATAACCAACATGTGGCTGGCAGAATGAACGATGTCAAAGATTTCTATCTCACTGATACCTTGATCTTTTAGAGCATCTACATCTTCTTGTGTGATGGCGTGTGGATTTTTTAAAGAACTCATGGCAAAGAGTAAAAGTGCTTTGTTTTTTGCATGAAGTGGGGCTTTCTCTGGTGATGTTATGATCTCTTGAAGTAGATCTTGCGAAAAACCATAATAGTTTATGAGCATGCCACCATTAAATCCTACACAATACGCACAATCATTTGCTTCTGATACCAAATATCGTATGACGGTTTGAAGTTTTTGATGTTCTTGGTCTTTTGAGAGTGTCTGTTTGATTTGATTCCATTGCATCTCTAATGCTTGAGGGTTTGCACTCCAAAGTCGTATGCCGTTTGGCACTGAACCAAATGCCTCTTCAATCTCGTCAAATATCTTTTTGACATCGCCTGTGGCTGTTTGTGTAGTTGGTATGTTGAGTAAACTCATGGTTAATTCCTTTATATTTATATGTACTAATTGGTACAAAAATGTACACCACTGTTTGCTTATCTTATCTCTTGTTGGATTTAACTCCAAACACTTTTGTTGTTAATAACAAATTCCTTAAAAGAGATAGGTTTTTTCCCTGTGATTTTCTCTACTGTATCTGTTAATTCTTCAGCATATCCTAGCACTGTAGCATGGTTTAAATCCATCATGACATCAATGAAAAATGGTGGAAATTGTTTCTCTGTCATTCCTTGGATTGCGGCATCATCTGGTACGGCTATATATTGTGTATCTTTGCCTAATATGTTATTCATTTGCTCAACAGCTTCACCATAAGATAAAGATTCAGTACCTGTAATTGTCAATGTTTCATTTTTGTATTTTTCAGGATTGAGTAAAATCTCCATGCTTACCAAAGCAATATCTCGCACATCAATCCAACCAAGTTTACCATCTCCAGCAGGCAAATAGAGTGTCCCATTTTTATAATCATCTGCCATTAGCGTACTTAAATTTTGCATAAAAAATTGTGGTGCAATGATAGTATAATTCAATCCACTATTTATCACACTATTATCTATTTCACGAATTTTTTTCATAAAATCCAAATCCAAATCATTTTTGGCAATAGCAGCTGATAATCTAACGATATGTTTAATTCCACTTTTTTGGGCAGAAGACACAATGTTTTTTCCCCATTGAACCATATCAGGATGAGTTGGCATCAGCATAAAAAGTGTGTCCATGCCTTTCATAGCCTTTTCAATGGATAAAACATCTGCAAAATCTATTGATATATGATGACTCTCTTCTCGTGTATTGCTACTTGTTCCAGCTAAAAAATCAGCTCCTTTGTTCTTTAGTAAATCTATTAGATGAGAACCTATATTTCCTGTAGCACCTAAAACTAATATTTTATTTGACATAATATTTCCTTTATATTTATATGTACTAATTGGTACAAAAATGTACACCTCTATTTGAAACCGTTCTCTTTCTCATTAATATATGTACCAAATAGTACAAAAATAATCAATAAAAAAGATATTGGAATTGTCTTATAAAAAACTACTCCAATATCTCTTTTAGATTTTCTATCAAATCCTCTATCAACTCTGAGGACGCACCTGCCTGTATGGTGACGACCAAGCCGTTAAGTGCGTTCATATAGCGTCCTGCTATGGTCTTTGCATCTTTTGGATTTTTTATCTCTCCTCTGTCTTTGGCATCTTGTATCAACGCTTCAAACATATCTTGCATAAAGTTAAATTCATAGCTTATCTGTCGGCTAAGGTCTTCATAACGGTTGTAACACTCTTTGCCAGAGTTGATAAGCAGACATCCCTTAACTTTGCCTGTCTCTTCAAGCTCCTTGATAGTCAGATTCATGAGTGTAAGCATCGCCTCTTTTGAACCTACTTTTTCTTTGAGATTTCTCATATATTGCATATTTTGTTCTCGGTAGAGTGCTAAGGTTTTTGAAAAAATATCCTCTTTACTTTTAAAAGTAGCATAAAAAGAACTTTTCTTGATACCCATCGCTTTTAGCAGATTATCAAGCGAAGTATTGTCATAGCCATGCTCCCAAAAATAGTGCATAGCTCGGATTAATACTTCTGTCT
>JALSQA010000188.1 GCA_026985685.1 Campylobacterales bacterium
TTATTTTGCTTTTTTAATTTTTGACGAAATATTTTGCCTCTTAGATAACGCAAAAATAGTAGAATGGAAACCATGCTTAAACTAAAAAATGCAATCCAAAAATTATAAGTAATTTGATGTAAATATTTACCAGTTGAGATGACTATAAGATAGGCATTATTTTTGTGGGTTACAGGGTTAATAATAGGAATATATGTCTTGATAAAGAGTTTCCCACCTACAGATTGAGGGAAAGAAAAACTATGTTGTTTTTGTTTTATATATTGATTGTGAAAAGATTTATCATATTGAAATAAAGGACTATTTGTATTATAGTGTTTATTAATGACAAAATCAGGATCTATATTGCTTTGTGTATAAACTTTGAAATTTGTGTACGGGAGCAATACTTTTTTTGAAATAATAAATTTTGTATCAATAAATTCATCTTTGAAATAAGATGCTAGAGTGTATGCTGAAAATGATAGTTCAACACTTCCTAAATAAGTTTTCTTTTTAAAAAGAGGAAAAACAAATCTATATCCATCGTCAGCTATACCCATTTCAAAACCATCTATTTTATGATGTGTTTGATTAACATATAAAACTAACTTTCTAAAAGAAGAGAGGTTATCTCCATATTTATTAGGAGCATGCATTCGTAAAAAACTATGATTATTTTTAAGATGGAAGTGAACTTGTTTAAAAGAATCTTTTTTTAATTTTGTATAACCTGGTAAAAGTGTTCGATAAAGTTTTTGACGATAATTGTTTTGTTTTTCTAATGAAGATGTTTGATTTGCTTTTAAAATAATATCTTTTGTTTGTTCATTGTTAATTAGCGTTTCAAAGGCAATATTTGCTTTATCCTGAAAAGAGTGATATAGTACATGATATTGTGCATTAAAAGAGTGTGTAATATCTGATAAATATTCTTTAATTCGACTTTGTTTATCCCATGAAAGAATTGCAAATAAACTTACTTCTATGATTAACAATGCAAAAAAGAGCATTTTATAATGCGAAAAAATGGTTATAAATTTCATAATAGTATAAATCGACCAAATAAGTTTTTGTTTTAGAATATGATAGAATATATCTTCAAAATTTATAAAGGGCACATCTAAAAACTCTAGGTATTCATAATGGGCATTGGAAAAGTAAGATTTTGCAAGAGATTTATGAAAACCTAGCCGTATCTAAGTTGAATAATGCCCTGAAAAGGAATAGATATGTTAGAAGTTGGAATGAAAGCTCCAGAGTTTTGTTTGCCTACACAAGATGAAACAGAGTTATGTTTAAGAGATTTGAGTGGAAAGTGGATTGTTTTATATTTTTATCCAAAAGACAATACACCAGGCTGTAGTACTGAAGCATGTGAGTTTACTGAAGCATTACCATCGTTTGAAGAGTTAGATGCTGTTATTTTAGGTGTTAGTCCAGATAGTCCTAAAAAACATCGAAATTTTATAGAAAAAAAAGATTTAAAGATTACATTACTTGCTGATGAAAACAAAGAGGTATGTAATTTATATGGCGTTTGGCAATTGAAAAAAAATTATGGCAGAGAGTATATGGGTGTTGTAAGAAGCACGTTTATTATCAATCCAGATGGAGAGGTTGCTGCTATTTGGACGAAAGTTCGTGTTAAAGGTCATGTTGAAGCAGTAAAACAAAAACTTCAGGAATTACAACAATAGATGTTAGTTCATATCTGTTGTGCAGTAGATAGTCACTATTTTTTGCAAAAACTAAAAGAAAAGTATCCAAAAGAGAATCTTATAGGCTTTTTTTATGATCCAAATATACACCCCTTTAGTGAATATCAGTTGAGATTGCTTGATGTAAAAAGATCATGTAATATGCTAGGTATACCACTTTTAGAGGGTGAATATGACTATGAAGGATGGATGGATGCTGTCAGAGGATTAGAAAATGAACCTGAAAAAGGGGCTAGATGTGATGTGTGCTTTGATAATCGTTTAGAAAACAGTGCTAAACAAGCAGCTAAAATTGGTGAAAAGAGATTAACTACAACACTCCTGACAAGCCCTAAAAAATCACCGCAACAGTTGATTGATGCAGGTGGATTGATAGAAAAAAAATATGGTGTAAAGTTTGTAGCTCCTGATTTTAGAAAAGAGGGTGGAACACAAGAACAGTTCGCATTGGCAAAGAGAGATAAGCTTTATCATCAGGATTATTGTGGTTGTTTATATGCTTTAAATAAGCAAAGAGATCAGCAGAAAAAATTGGCAGATGAACTTTTTTCACCCATCAGCGGTCAAATAGAACCAGAGTCGATTCAAGATCGTATAGCTTTATATGAAAAACGTATAAAACTTGAAGAAGAGGGAACTGATTATAAAATTGTACGAGAAAAATTTTTAAATTACAGGTTATTAAGAGCATACATTAAACAAAATGGTAATGTTATTCCCTCTTATGTGCTTCCTTTCTCAACACTAAAAAGAAAATTTACAAAGTTTCGTATTGTTGATAAAATTGAACATATTTATTTTACTAATCGTGAAGAAATTATCTGTATATCATTAAGTTATTTCAATCAATTAATTGGTAAAAATTATTACAATATTAAAGATATTATAAAAAATCCACCACTTTATGAAGAAGAATTAGAGGCAAGAAGTAAAATTATTTATAACTATCTGTCACTTACACCTGTTATTGTACTTCAAAATATTGATGAAACAGCTGCTTATCAACTCTACTTAGATGCCCATATATACGAGGATGTTAGAGAACATTTAGCAATATTCAGATAGAATAAATAAATTTTAAGAGCAGGAGTTGCTTGCATGTTAGATGTAATAGAGATACAAAAAATTCTTCCACATAGGTTTCCTTTTTTATTGATAGATAGAGTTTTAGAAATAAAAGAGGGAGAATATATAGATGCTTATAAAAATGTTTCAATAAGTGAGCATATTTTTCAGGGACATTTTCCTGGACATCCTATCTATCCAGGAGTTATGATTGTTGAAGGGATGGCACAGGCTGGTGGAATTTTAGCATTTAAAAGTTTGAGTGAAGAAGATCAAGCTGATATTGACAATAAAGTTGTATATTTTATGAGTATAGATAAGTGCAAGTTTCGTGCACCTGTACGTCCTGGAGATCGTTTAGAATATAAGCTGCATGTGATTAAACATCGTGGGAATATCTGGATGTTAAAAGGTGAAGCTTATGTAGATGGGAAGTTGACAACTGAAGCAGAGTTGAAAGCTATGATTGTGGATAAATAGATGTCAAATATTCACCCAACAGCGATTATAGAAGAGGGTGCCGTCATAGCAAAGAGTGCTGTAGTTGGACCTTATACATTTATTTCCAAAAATGCAATACTTCATGAAGGCGTTGAAATTGCACAGGGTGCTCAAATCCATGGGCATACAGAACTTGGAGAAAATACAAAAGTTTTTCAAAATGCTGCTATAGGTGCTATTCCCCAGGATCTAAAGTTTCGAGGTGGTGATGTAAAGTTGATTATTGGTAAGAATAATACAATTCGTGAATTTACTTTTTTTAATCCTGGAACAGAAGATGATAAAGGTATAACAAGTATTGGAGACAATAACCTCTTTATGGCATATACACACATAGCACATGATTGTGTTATTGGAGATAATAATATCCTTGCAAATAATGCTACACTAGCTGGACATGTTCATTTAGGAAATCATGTTATCATAGGTGGAATGACACCTGTACATCAATTTGTTAAAATAGGTGATCATGCTATGATAGCAGGTGCTAGTGCAGTTGCTCAGGATATCCCACCGTTTTGTTTAGCACAGGGAAATAGAGCAGTAGTAAAAAGTTTAAATATTGTTGGACTTAGAAGGCGGTTTGAAAAAGAGGATATTAATGCACTAAACGATGCATATAAAATGATATTTAGAAGTACAGAGGCGATGAAAGATGTTGCCCAGAATTTAAAAAAACAAACAAATAATAAAAAGGTAATTATGCTGTGTGATTTTATTTTAAATACGCAGCGTGGTATACCGTACGAGAGGATAAAATAATGTCAAAAAAAACATGTAGCTTTTGTCAGACACAAGAGAGTGTAGACAATAGACTTTTAGCAGGAGAGGGCATTTATATTTGTGAAAACTGCGTTGTCTCAGCATATAAAATATTTTTTGGTGATGAAGGGGAAAAAGAGACTTCAGTTGATTTAGATATGGAGTTATTCACACCAAAAGAGTTAAAAAAAGTATTAGATGAATATGTTATTGGGCAAGATGATGCAAAAAAAGTTTTTGCAGTAAGTATTTACAACCACTATAAAAGGATCTTTAAACAAGATAAAGTGGCAAATGATGATACTGAGATACAAAAATCAAATGTTTTATTTATTGGTCCAACAGGAAGTGGTAAAACACTGATGGCTCAAACTTTAGCAAAGTTTTTAAATGTACCTATCGCTATCGCTGATGCAACTAGTTTGACAGAAGCTGGTTATGTTGGTGAAGATGTAGAAAATATTTTGACAAGGTTACTGCAAGTTGCAGACAATGATGTGAAAAAAGCAGAGCAGGGTATTGTTTTTATTGATGAGATTGATAAGATTGCAAGGTTAGGTGAAAATCGTTCTATTACCAGAGATGTTTCTGGTGAAGGCGTACAACAAGCTTTGTTGAAGATTATTGAAGGTTCACAAGTCAATATATCACCAAAAGGTGGCAGAAAACATCCAAATCAAGAATTTGCACAAATAGATACAACTAATATCATGTTTATTTGCGGTGGTGCTTTTGCTGGTTTAGATGATATCGTTAAAAAACGTTTAGGCAATAATGTCTTAGGATTTAATCAGCAAAAAAGAGGCAAAGAAGAGGAATCAGAAATATTAAAACTTGTAGAGCCTGATGATTTAGTTTCATATGGATTGATACCTGAATTGATAGGAAGATTACACTCTATTGCAACTCTTGAGAATTTAAGTGAAGAAGATATGGTAAGAATTCTTACTGAACCTAAAAATTCAATTGTTAAACAGTATAAAAAATTATTTGCGATTGATGATGTAGTATTGACTTTTGAAGAAGATGCTTTAAAAGCAATTGCACAATTGGCACTAAAGCGTAAAACAGGGGCTAGAGGGCTGCGTACCATTATGGAAGAGATCATGGTAGATATCATGTATGAGTTACCAGAACTTGCTGGGTATGAAGTGATTATTACTAAAGGTGTTATTGAAAAAGAGGCAAAAGCAATTTATAAAAAACCACAAAAAAAGAGTGCATGATGTTATTAAATAAAATTTTAGGATTTTTCTCAAATGATTTAAGTATTGACTTAGGAACTGCAAATACTATCGTCTTGGTAAAAGGGAAGGGTATTGTGATCAATGAACCATCTGTTGTCGCTGTTCAGATAAATCGTGCTGGAAAGAAAAAGCTTTTAGCTGTGGGCAGAGAAGCCAAAGAGATGCTTGGTAAAACACCAGGAAATATAGAAGCTATAAGACCATTAAAAGAGGGTGTAATTGCAGATTTTGAAGTAACAGAGAGAATGATTAAATATTTTATTCAAAAATCACACTCAAGAAATAATTTTATTCGTCCTCGTATTATTATTTGTATTCCTTATGGTTTAACACAAGTAGAGAGAAAAGCAGTAAAAGAGTCTGCTATGAATGCAGGAGCTAGAGATGTTATTTTGGTAGAAGAGCCAAAAGCTGCTGCCATTGGAGCAGGTTTACCTATACAAGATCCTCAGGGAAACATGGTTGTTGATATTGGTGGTGGTACAACTGAAATCGGTGTTATCTCTCTTGGTGGATTAGTACGAAGTAAATCTATTCGCGTTGGTGGTGATAAATTTGATCAGGCGATTGTTGATTATGTAAAGAAAAAATTCAATCTATTAATAGGTGATAGAACAGGAGAAGAGATTAAAATTGAGATAGGTACAGCTATCATTCCTGAAAAAGAGATGAAGATGTCTATCAAAGGTAGAGATCAAGTTACAGGACTTCTTAAAAGAATAGAAATCACAAGTAAAGAGGTTAGGGATGCTATTAGTGAACCTCTTAAAGAGATAGCTACAGCGATAAAAGAGATTTTAGAGATCATGCCACCTGATTTAGCAGGGGATATTGTTGAAAATGGTATCGTTTTAACTGGTGGTGGTTCATTGATCAGGGGCTTGGATAGTTATCTTAGCAAAATTGTAAAATTACCAGTATTTGTTTCTGAAGAGCCTCTTTTGGCTGTAGCAAAGGGAACGGGCAGAATGCTGGAGGAGATAGAGCTTTTACAGAGCATTTCTTTACATGATTAAACAAAAAGGTTTATTCTTATTAGGGCTGGGATTTATGATATTTTTATCAATAAATTTTAGCCAAAAGTTTCAAAATTATGTACTAGATTTTTCCAATAAAATAAGAACAAATATAGTTCATTTTATGGATAATATACAAACAAAAACAAAAACATTTTTTCACCAGAAAGAACAAATACTTTTACTACAAAAACAATTACAAAAAAGTGAAAAAACTGCTCAGTTATCAGTAGCCTTTGCTTCAAAATTAAACCACTTTTTAGATGAATATAAATTACAAAATTATGATCCAGATTTACATTTTGTACAAGCTTTAGCATATGTAAAAATTGGTGATTTTACAAAGTTATGGTTAGATTTTCCAGATTTTAAAAAAGATCAAATATATGGTTTGTTATATAAAGGTTATGCAGCTGGAATTGTAGATGCCTTAGATAATAAACCAATGGCAAGACTGCTTGGTGATCCTAAGATGATGTTTTCTGTTGCAATAGGTAAAGAGAAACATTTGGGTGTTGTTTTTGGAGATACTCCAAATTTATATGTAAAATATATTCCTGCATATGCTTCTATTAATGTAGGGGATGAAGTTATTACATCTGGTAATGATAATATATTTTATGAAGGTATAAAAGTAGGTCGTGTAGTTGAGATAGAATCTAATAACCTTTATAAAAGTGCTTTAGTTAAGCCTTATGCGAGTATTCAAAATCCAAACTTTTTTTATGTAGTAGATGTAAACACCCTCTATATAAAAGAATTAAATACAACTAGAACTAACGATGCTCTAAAGTAGGCTTTTGTTATAATTGCACAATTTTATGTCCCCAAGGAAATTCATGCCAAAAAGAGAAGATATTCAAAAAATCTTATTAATCGGTTCAGGTCCAATTGTGATTGGTCAAGCTTGTGAATTTGATTATTCTGGTACACAAGCGGCTAAAACACTTAAAGAATTAGGTTATACAGTAGTTTTAATAAACTCTAACCCAGCAACAATCATGACAGATCCAGAGTTTGCAGATCGTACGTATATAGAGCCAATTCAAGAAGATGTGATTTATGAAATCATCAAAAAAGAAAATATAGATGCTATTTTACCAACAATGGGTGGTCAGACTGCATTAAATGTAGCCATGAAAATGTATGAAAAAGGTATGTTAGATGGTATAAAATTTTTAGGTGCACACCCAGAAGCGATTCAAAAAGGAGAAGATCGACAAGCATTTAAGGAAGCTATGATCAAAATAGGCATGGATCTTCCAAAAAGCAAATATGCCTACAACATGGATGAAGCCATGGAAGCTGCACAAGAGATTGGTTTTCCGTTGATTATTCGTGCTTCATTTACTTTAGCAGGTGGAGGAAGTGGAGTCGCTTACAACATAGATGAATATAAACAATTAGCACAGATTGGTTTAGAAGCTAGCCCGATTAGTGAAATTTTGATAGAAGAGTCATTATTGGGTTGGAAAGAGTATGAAATGGAAGTTATCCGTGATAGAGAAGATAACTGTATCATTGTTTGTTCTATTGAAAATTTTGATCCAATGGGTGTTCATACAGGTGATAGTATCACCGTAGCACCTGCCTTGACTTTGACAGACAAAGAGTATCAGCATATGAGAAATGCTTCATTTGCAATTTTACGTGAAATTGGTGTAGATACAGGTGGAAGTAATGTTCAGTTCTCTATCAATCCAAAAGATGGACGGATGACTGTTATAGAGATGAATCCACGTGTAAGTAGAAGTTCTGCCCTTGCTTCAAAAGCAACAGGATATCCAATCGCAAAAGTAGCAACACTTTTGGCTGTGGGATATACACTTGATGAGATTACAAATGATATTACAGGTACGGCTGCTAGTTTTGAGCCGGTGATTGATTATATTGTGACAAAGATACCTCGTTTTACATTTGAAAAATTTCCAGGTTCTGATTCGACATTGACAACTGCTATGAAAAGTGTTGGTGAAGTTATGAGTATGGGAAGGACGTTTAAAGAGTCTGTACAAAAGGCACTTTGTTCCCTGGAAACTGATTTACGTGGATTTGAGAAACTAGATGTAAGTGATGAAAAATTGAGAAAAGAGTTACGCAGACCAAATAGTGAACGTATACTTTATATTGCACAGGCATTTAGAAATGGTATGAGTGTAGAAGAGGTTTTTGAGTGTTGTCAAGTTGATCCTTGGTTTTTATATCAGATAGAAGAGATTGTAGATTTTGAGAAAGATATTACAGCCAGGATACTAAAAGATAAACAAAAAATGCGTCTTGCTAAAAGTTATGGATTTTCAGATGCTATGATTGCATCCATGATTGGTGTTGATGAAGATGAAGTATATGAAAATAGACAAAAAATGGGTGTAGTATTAGAGTATAATGAAGTAGACACTTGTGCTGCTGAATTTAAGGCATTGACTCCATATCTATACTCAACAACACCTATATCTGAAATAGAAAAAGATGATCATATCACAGAAGGTGAAAAGGTCATGGTTATTGGTGGTGGTCCAAATAGAATAGGGCAGGGGATAGAGTTTGACTATTGTTGTGTGCATGCTTCATTTGCATTGAATGATATGGGAGTTAAAACAATTATGTACAATTGTAATCCCGAAACTGTATCTACAGATTATGACACTAGTGATATATTGTATTTTGAGCCTATAAATTTTGAGGGTGTTAGAAGTGTGATAGAGCGTGAAAAACCTGATGGTGTTATTGTTCATTTTGGAGGACAAACACCATTAAAATTATCTGGGGATTTGACTAGAATTGGTGCTAAGATCATAGGTACATCTGCCAAGGTAATTGATTTGGCAGAAGATCGTGAAAAGTTTTCAGAATTTATTAAAAAAGTTGGTATTAAACAACCAGCAAATGACACTGCAACAAATAAAGAAGATGCTTTAAAAATTGCAAATATCATAGGATATCCTGTCTTAGTCAGACCTAGTTATGTTCTAGGTGGACGTGCCATGAGGATTGTTTATAATGATAATGAATTAAATGAATATATGCAAGAAGCTGTTAATGTAAGTAATGATTCTCCCGTATTAATTGATAAGTTTTTAGATCATGCAATTGAAATTGATGTAGATGCCATAAGTGATCAAAAAGATGTATACATAGGTGCAATTATGCAGCATATTGAAGAAGCAGGTATTCATAGTGGTGATAGTGCTTGTTCTCTTCCTCCTATATCATTATCTAAAGATTTACAAAAAGAGATAGAAATTAAAACAAAAGAGATTGCTCTTGGTTTAGGCGTGAAAGGATTGTTAAATATCCAATATGCAGTTTATCAAAATGAAATCTATATGATAGAAGTAAATCCAAGAGCAAGTCGTACAGTTCCATTTGTAAGTAAAGCTACAGGCATACCTCTGGCAAAAGTAGCAACAAGAGTGATGTATAAAGGTGATTTGCAAGAAGCCCTGAAGTTTTATGACAGATTTAATATTGTCTATCAAGAAGGTGATATATTTAAGCCAAAAACAAAAGAATACGTATGTGTTAAAGAAGCAGTTTTCCCATTTAAAAAGCTTTCAGGAGCTGATTTGATTTTGGGTCCTGAGATGAAATCTACCGGTGAAGTGATGGGTATAAGTGATAGTTTTGCTCTTTCCTTTGCTAAAAGTCAATGTGCAAGTGATAATAGATTACCAAAATCAGGAACAGTTTTTATCTCCTTAACTGATGTAGATAAAGTATTTGCTAAAGAATTAGCCAAAAAATTTGAAGATATTGGCATGGATATAGTTGCAACAGGTGGTACACATAAAAAATTAGAGTCTGTTGGTATTGTCTCTCAAAAAGTTTTAAAAATTAGCGAAGGCAGACCTAATATTTCCGACATGATTAAAAATAATGAAATATCTCTTGTAATAAATACAAGTGATAGTTCTGCTACTAAACAAGATGCAAGGCAAATTAGACAAAATGTATTAAGATTGGGTATACCATACGTGACAACAGTTGCAGCGGCATTAGTAACAGCAGATGCAATTTCTGCAATGCAAAAGCGTGATGGATCGCTAAATCCTAAAGCAATTCAAGATTATCTCTCATGAATAAAGATACGGTATATCTGACACAAACAGATACTACCGTAGGATTTGTATCACAAAGTAATAGTAAACTCTCTTTGGCTAAACAAAGAACTCCTTCTAAGCCTGCAATCATGTGCGTTTCTTCTTTTAAAAAACAGAAAAAACTAACAAGAGTTCCTAAAAAATTTAAAAAATATATCAGGCGTAGGGATAAAACAACATTTCTTTATCCAAACAAAAAGGCAATAAGAGTTGTAAAAAATGGTGAACATCATATGTTTCTAAAAAATTTCTTTTATCTGTATTCCTCTTCAGCAAATAAAAATCTTGAAAAATTTGACTTAGCATATGCAAAAAAACAATCAGATATTTTAATACAAACTCATGTAGGCTACAAAGAACAAACAGCATCTTCTATTTTAAAATTAAGTAAAAATAAAATTCATAAACTCAGATAACTTTAGAAAAAAGTCCATAAAAAAGTGGATTTTCTACAAAAGTGAATAAAAAAGTAACAAAAATCTATCTAATATAATATTAATATCAATATTTATGGAATAAAGTAAAAAAAACTTGTATACTGAAAGTAGTTATAGGAGGATTTATGATGAAGAAAATTACTTTATGGATACTTGTTTTTGGAAGTTTGCAATCTTTAATTAGTGATGATATCCAAAACAAAATGCAATTTAATTGGCTAAATGATTTAGAAACACTTGTAAGACTTGATACACAAAGAGATAATACACTACAAGGGCGTGATATCAACAACAATGGCATTCGTGATGATGTAGAAAATTATGTAAAACAAAAATATAAAAATGATCCTTTCCAAAAAGGTATATTTTTAAAAGCTGCACAAAAAATTCAAACAATACTTACCTTGCCAAAAGATGCAACACCACAAACCCACTGGATATTGGATCGTCAGTTACTATCTTATTATACTTGCAGGGATTATATCCTATATAGACAAAATGAAAAAAACATTGAAAAAGAGATGCTAAGTAAGACAATTTTTAAAGGAAAAGTTTTAAACACTAAAGAGAGATTAACAGCATATATAGAGCATAAAAAAAAGATTCCTATAAATTTTGATGATTTGTCTAAAGATGAATTAAAAAGGGAAAAAGAAAATTGTTTATCCATGTATCAAGCATTTGTAGATAAAGAAAGCCCAAATAGTATCTCATTAAATACAAAATAAACTATAGTGTTTCTTAATCCCAGTATTTAGGGATTTACTTGGAAATGGTGCTTTAGCTCCATCAAATATTGGTAAGTTTTTAAAGATTTTAACTTCAAAAAAAGTGCAAAATCTAATATATGTACCAACTTTTTAGGTGAAGCTAAAAGCACCACTTTCTATAAAGACCTGAATTTAGGCTTTTTGGCTTAAAATATTTCTACAGAAAGCTATAACTAAAGTCACTATTTACAAGTATAAAATCCTTAACTTAATGGCAGTGATAGGTGATCTATATATATTCATGTTATACTAAAAAC
>JALSQA010000189.1 GCA_026985685.1 Campylobacterales bacterium
TGTGATAAACTGGATTATTTTGGGATGTTTGGTTTTGGTTTTATATCTCAAAGCTTCTAAAGAAGAGCGACTCTGGTGCGATCATCACAAAGAGTATAACTGTTACAAAGAACGCAGTAAATATTTCATACCATTTATCTTGTAGGGATTTTATACTTTTTTGTTCAAAGTATAGTTAGCTACAGCCTCCTAATTCCTTCTTAGCGTTTTTATCACTTTTTATACTTTTTAAAAACCTTCTCAAAATCAAGTTCCAAATCACAATCAATATCTTCAAAATCCAGCTTCTCATGAGTAAAATCAGCAATTTTTCGATATTTTCCATCTTTGAGAGTATAGGCTTTGGCTTTGAGATCATCAGGATAGACGAGGATATAGTACTGCACTCCCTCAGATTCATAGATATCAAACTTCACTGTTTCATCTTTTTTTGCAGTAGATGGGCTGAGAATCTCAAAGATGATTTTGGGTGCTTTTGTCAGATATGCTTCACCATCATCATCACATGTGAGCACTATATCGGGACGAACCACACTCTCTTGGGAAATTTTCCAGTCATTTTCAAACGATATCATACATTGAGGACAACTATCTTCATCAAGTGAGCTTTTTAAAAGATATATGATGTCTGTAGCAATATTTTGATGTATCCGCATCGGAGCAGGAGCCATAGAGATGGGCAATCCATCTATCAATTCCCAATCACCTTCCCAGTTTTTATAATCATCATATGTATAATTCATCAAATCAAGTGCTGACATAACGTGCTCCTTTTTTGTGATTATATCTAAAAATCATCTTTGATGTAAAGTTGCATTTTAAAAATTTTGGCTTTATGGAAATAAATATTGGAATTTGTTGTCTGTTTTTTAGGGCATTATAGTAGTATCTATCATACTTCTATCAAAAAAGGATTATTCTAATTTTTTTAGAAGTGGTGTAGATTTTTGGATGGAGCTAAAAACATCATCTCCTTTTGGAGACGACGGCTTTAGCCTCGTGTGGAATCATGTAATATTGTATGAGTGTTATGAGGATACCAGAATCTACACTTTGAATAAGTTTTTAAAAATTTATTATTTTTGATATAATGTGCCAGAACCTTAAATAGGAGAATTTAAAATGCAAGTAACAGTAAATTTTCAAAATGAGGCAATAGCACAAAAAGTTTTGTGGATGTTAGAACATTTTAAAAAAGATGGCGTAGAGATCATAAAATTTGATAGTCTGGATGACGAAATAATCAACAATTTTAAAGATGGACTAGATGAAATAAACCTCATAAAACAAGGAAAATTAACATCAAGACCAGTAGAAGATTTTTTGAATGAACTTGAAAATTGAAACTATCCCTCGATTTGAAAAAGATGTTAAGAAGCTAAAAAAGAGATTTCCCAAAATTAAAGATGATTTACTTAAACTTATAAATGATCTGTCATCAAATCCAAAATCAGGGATAGATTTAGGCGAAAATATATTTAAAATTAGAGTTCCTAACTCCTCAATTCCAACAGGCAAAAGTGGAGGTTTTAGGATTATTACATATTATAGAAGAGATGATATATTATATCTTGTAACTATTTATTCAAAAACTGAACAAGATACCGTTTTGACTCAAAGATTAAGAGAAATAGTAAAATCTGAAATAAAAGATACTTGATTTTTAAAAGCACTATATCCTTTCGGAAACGACGGCTTTAGCCTCGTATGAATTTTAATTCATTTTTTATGAGCAGTGATAAAGCACTACATCCTAACTATACTTGACTTTTCTATGTTATTACATTATAATTACAAAAAAGAGTGAAGGACTACTATCATGACAATGCTCACAAAAATTGGAAATTCACAAGGTGTTAGAATTCCAAAACCGATAATAAAACAAGCAAATCTTGAAAATGTAGAGATAGAGTTTGAGGTTGTGAAAGATGGGTTGCTATTAAAGCCAATAAAAAAACAAGTTCGTAAAAACTGGGAAGAAAATATCAAAAAAACTCTATCAAAAAATGAAGATAAAAAAGATGAAGCAGTTTTAAATGATTTTTTAAATGATGATGATTTAGATGATTGGGAATGGTAATTGAAGATAAATAGATTTGAGATATATTTAGTAAGATTAAATCCTACTGTTGGTTTTGAAATTCAAAAAACCAGACCTTGTATCATAATCTCTCCAAATGAGATGAATGTATTAAAAACTGTTATCATAGCACCACTTACAAGTAAAGGTTTTGATTTTATATTTAGACCGACTGTGAACTTTCAAGACAAAGAAGGTTTGGTTTTACTTGACCAGATAAGAGCTGTTGATAAAAGTAGATTGATTAAAAAAATAGGAATGATAGAAGAAGAGAGAGCAAAAACAATCTCTTCAATTTTAGTTGAAATGTTTCAATACTAAAGTATAACACTCACCACACCTTACATGATTTAAGATTGAGTTAAAAGCATCATTTCCTTTCGGAAACGACGGCTTTAGCCTTGTATGATTATGGGATTTTGGGTGGTTCTATTTCTTTTCCTAAGAAGGCGTATTTTTTACCTATCCTTGCTACGGGTGAAAAGGAGATTGTTATTTTCTCTTCTTCTTGGGTGATGTATTGTTTGTCTATGTATTGGTGTTTGATTTCTAAAATCAGTGGAATGGTTTTGCTTCCCTGGAGTGTGATTTCTTGATGAAGTGTGCAAAAAAATGCACTAGGAGTCGTTTTGATCATAGGTGGAAAGCCCTCAACTATTTTTTGGGTTGGTATATCAAAATACTCTGCTTCACTTTCATCTGCATCAAGAGATTTTGAGCTAAAGTGCATTTTGTTTAGATCATTTTCCTCTACCATACAAATCGTGCATTTTTTAGATTGGCGTATATTTTTAAGTGTATCTTTGGGTGTGGTGTCATTTTTGTGTCCTATGGAGACGATAACTGTTGGTGGTTGGGAGGAGAGTCCGGTAAAGTAGCTAAAAGGTGCAATATTTATGATTCCATTTTCATTTTCTGTGACGATC
>JALSQA010000190.1 GCA_026985685.1 Campylobacterales bacterium
TCGTAAGCCATAAGAGATACTTAATATATCTACTGAATTATCTTTGCTAGGTAAATCTTTTGCCTGTGCTTGTATGAACTTTGCGTTAAGTCCTTTTTCTTTAGCCATATCTAGCATACCAGAAGAGGGATCTACGCCATAAATATCACTGATTTTAATATTTTGTTTTTTGGCTTGTTTGTCCCAAAAATCACACATATCTCCAGTTCCACAAGCAACATCAAGTATGGTTGTAATATCATTTTTGCCATATAGTTCAAATGTTTTGTTGCAAGCCTCTTTTCGCCATCCTTTGTCTACACCAAAGCTCAGTACCCGATTGGCTACGTCATAGGTCTTAGCGATATTGTCAAACATTGTTACGATTTTTTCTTGTTGGTTCAAATAGTGTCCTTTTATCTATAATACTTTAATGCTTTTGGAATTAATTTTTTTAATCTAGCTATACGATGTGCATCGGCAGGGTGTGTAGAAAAAAATTCAGGTGGTTTTCTCATATTTTTACTCAAAGCGATCATGTTTTGCCAAAATGCAAGTGCCTGGCGAGGATCATATCCTGCTTTGGTCATCAGATATAAACCAATTTCATCGGCTTCATATTCAAACTTTCTGCTAAATGGTAAAACCATACCAAATGTTTCTCCTGCACCATATGCCTGATTAATCAATCCTGCATATTTACCTCCGCCGATAGCTTGTGTGGCTATTTGTTTACCCATTCTGCCTAATTGAATCATACTCATACGCTCAGCTCCGTGACGAGCGATAGCATGAGCTACTTCATGTCCTATTACAACTGCAAGTTGGTCTTCATTTTGTACAGCTCTGAAAAGTCCAGAATAGACAAATACTTTACCTCCTGGTAAACAAAATGCATTTGGTACATCTTTATCTATAACAAAAAATTGCCATTTATAACCAGGTTGTGCAGCTGCACGTGCTATTTTTGTGCCTACTTTTCTTACAATGGCATTAAGTCTTGGGTCATTACTGATACGCTCATGAGAGAGAATCTGCTTTGCTGACTGATATCCCATTTGTAACTCTTGCTGTGGTGAAAAGATTACAACTTGATTACGATGCGTGTAAGGAGTTTTTGAACAAGCAACAAAGATAAATGCAGAAAATAGCAGGGGTATTAGTCCTATTTTTTTTAACATATATACATCCTTTTTACATTTAATAAAAATGATTATATCAAAAAATATTTACGATTTCTAAATGATTACTCTTTCTACATCTATTTGTCTAAATGAATTGATAGATTCACTTATCTTTTGGTCAAGTTTTTTTCTTTCTAATTTACACTCTTTTGTTTTATTATCTAATGCTTCTTTTTGCTGGAGTGTTAAGTCCTGGACATGTTTTTGTATCATAGAAAAAATCAATAAAGCTTTATTGATTTTTTGATGTTTTTTTATTAAAAGGAGAATTTTCTGTGAGATGTTTAGTAAGATGTTTAGTTTGTCATAACTTAAAACTTCTGCAAATGTCTGTGCAAATGTGATAAATTTTTTAAATTCCTGCTCTAGTTTATCATAACTTTTTTCATCATTACATCCATCTAACTTTTGGGATAATTTTATCAGTTTTTTATGAATAGTATTTAAACGTAATCTACTGCTATATGCTATGGAAACTTGTGCATCATAAGTAGTAAATGATTTATTGTTTTCTCTCAAAAATAGTTTATATTGTTCTTCGATGATAGAAAATTCTCTTGTATCAAAATATTTCCTTATCTTTTGGTCTTCTAGTGTTATTTTGTATTGAATGTTTTCAATAAGTTTATTGATATAGTTACTTTGTAAATCATGATTTAGTTTTTGTAACTTCTCTTTGATCAAAAGAAGATTTTTTCGTGTTTTTGTAATTTTAAGGATTTTAATGAAATGCTGATATATTTTTTGAAATATCTCATGTTCAAATATATTGTCATATTCTGAGAGTATGAGCTTAGTATTTTTTAATTTTGTTCTAAATGCTTGAAAATCTTTACTATTATTATGTTCTATTTTTTTGTATTGTGAGAGTGATACATAAAGAATATACAATTTAATACGAACAGCATCACTACTTTTCATCTCATGAAACAAAATACGATCTAATTTTGATATACGTTGATTTTCTAAATCTTTAAAAATAGCATATATATTATATGTTTGTTTTGATGGGTTGCCAAACAGAGCTAGATTTTTGTTTTCAAATCGAGGATCATGGGTAACTTCTTTTTCAACGTATGATGCCCATAAACCAGAAGAGAGTAGATCATTGCAAATATGAGATAACTTGTATGGAAGATGAAGAAGATATAAGCCTGATAAACTTTTTTTGTATTCATAAAGATAGAGTTTATAGTTATTGATAACAATATCATAACGATTTATATAGAGTATATTTGCTAAATGATTTTTTTGTGCATTTTTATATGCTTTTTTTGAGATAGTTTGTTTTGATTTTCTTTGGGCATAACCTACACCTGTCTTGATACTCTTAATATAATGTTTTCTCTGTTTTGTATATCGAACCTCTTTACAAAGTTTGATCTTTGTAAAAAAGATAGTTTGTTTGATGGGGGTATTTTGTATATCATGCAACAAAGCTGTGACATCGGGATTTAAGAGAAAGATTTTGTCACTTTTATTCATGTGTTTACTCCTTGACTGGAGAATATTATACAAAAATATATGACTAAAATTCTTAAAATGAGTAAAAAAGTAAAAAAAATTATTTGTTAGAGTAGTTTTGGAACATGAAGTAAGATATATTTATAAATTTAACCGATATATATAATTTCAGGGAAAGAAGTAAATTTACTCCCTCCCTTGTTAAATAACATTACAGTTGCCGACCTGTAATATAGTAGTTGTTTGTCTGTTCAGTTTGCATAAGGTTTACTTTATATTTATTTGCCCATTTTTCAATGATTTCATCAATTTCAGCTTTTGAATTATCTTGTATTGGTTCTTTTTTGATTTTTAGTAAATCTTTGGAATTTGAA
>JALSQA010000191.1 GCA_026985685.1 Campylobacterales bacterium
ATCGCTATCTAGTAAAAATAGTGCTTTTTGTACTACTTTATCACCTTCACTTAAACCTTGGGTAATTGCAAAATATTTACTGCTGATCTGTTTTGCCTGAATCTCTTTTGGATTGAAGCTTCCGTCACTTTGAGGTATAAATACATAACTTTTATCTCCCTTTTGGATGATAGCTGTTTTTGGTAGTATCAATTGAGATTGACTGTTTGTAGTGATTTTAATCTTTGCAAAAAGTCCGGGGAAAAGCTTAGTATTATTATCGATCACAATACGCACTGGGATGGTTTGGTCTTTATTATTGATTTTAGGGTAGATAAAATCCACCTTAGCAGAGACGGAGTTAAAACCATCTATTTTAACTTCTGCATGCATACCTTTTTTTATGACTGAGGCATCTTTTTGATAAATATTTGCCAAAACCCACATAGTAGAAAAATCAGCAATTTGCATGATCTTCTGACCTCTTTTTACAAAGCTACCTTCATGTATATCTTTTGAAATAATATATCCACTTTTTGGTGAAAAATAGGAAAAATCACTTGCAAAACTTTTGCTGTCTTTTAATCCTTGTAAATTAAGTAATTTCAACTTCAGTAAGGCATTTTTTCTAGCTTGTTTAGAAATATTTTTAGAAAGCTTCAACTCTTCTAAAATAGAGATAACTTCTTTAGAATAGAGTCTAAAAAGCAAATCACCTTTTTTGACTTTCATGTAACTTTTATCTGCGGTCAATTTTGTTACAAAGGCATCAAAACGTAAACTGATATCAAATACCCTACTCTCATCTACAGCAGTCTTACCATAATATATATGGCTCTGGGGGAATTTTTCTTTTTTAACTTCGATAGTTGAGAAGTTGAATAGTTGCTTTACTTCAAGTATCTTTGCTTCAAGTGTGAAAGCTAAAAATATCAATATTAAAAATTTCATAGATAGTACCTCATCTTCGCATAAGCTTTAAAATATGCCAACAGTGCGTCCAAAGCTTTATCTTGATACTTTATCACTTTATTTGCGTTGTTGATTAATGTAATCATACTTACTTGATTTAAGCTATTTTTAGAACGTAAGTATTTGCTGATCTTTTTTTGTTTAGGTAGAATATTTTGTTTATATAAACGATATGTTGCACGATTTTGATCCATAGTAATCTTGAGCATCTTTACACTATTTTCAAAACGATTATGTAAAGCCATAGCTTTATGCTCTTGTACACTCAAAGCCACTTTTGCCACCTTTAGGGCTATATCTTCCCTGCCTCTTATTTGCAAAGGCATTGAAACAGATAGATTGATATAATCATCTCTATTTTGTCGCTGATAGTAACCAGCACGTACTTTGATATCTGCTTTTTGTTTAGCTACTGCAAGATCTATAGATTTTTGTGCTATTTGGATATCTTTTTGATAAAGTGCGAACAAAGGATGGTTTTTTAAAAGCTTAGTATCAAGATCAACAAAATCCAATTTAACCTCTATATCTTTTGGTTTTTGTAAAATCAACTCTTGGATTTGCTGAGTAAATATCTCTTCTTTTGCAAGATATGTTTTTTCTTTAATCTTTAAAACAGATAATACTTGCTCAATCTCCATGATATACTCCGCATCAGCTTGATAACCCTGGAGTAACTGTTTGATACGATATAAATTTCTTCGATTTTTTTGAAGCAACTTTAAACGTCGCTTCATTATCACACTTTCATAAACCAATAAAGTAAGCTTTGATTGTATCACTCTTTTACGATCTTGTACTTTAAGTCTGGCAATCTCTTCTTTTAAGGAGGAGAGTTCTTTTGAGAGTGAAAGTTTATCGCTTAGAGGAATTTTCTGAGCTATGGAAATAAAATGCGTCTGCATAGGTTCTAGTGATCTGTGTGATATGTTATCTATTTGAATATCTGTTATTCCTAGACTTAGATTTGGATTTTCCCAAAGATCACTTGATAGAGTTTTTGTTTCATATAGATTTACACTTGCATTTAGCTGTGCAATAACTGGATCATTTTTATATGAAAGCATGACTAAATCATGAAGATCTTGTGCTTGTATGTATAATGTTAAAAATAATACTAATATAATTTTTTGCATAACTACAAATTTACACTGCCACGGATTTTATGGATTTGGTCATCACTATCTTTAAATTTTAGCTGATATTGCCATGTGCCACCCATTGTAAAATTGACATGACCTATGTAATTATCACCTTTTAATTTTAGCTTTTCTTTATACTCCATGTATGGCATTCCTGGCATTTGAGGCATAAAAAATTTGATTTTTACTTTGACGTTTGTGATATCTTTTTTCTCTTTTTGAAGTTTTACAAAAATTTGATTTTGACCTACAACTAATGGTTTTTGGGAGGTAAGCATAACAGTATATCCATCAACTTGGTTCATGTCTGCTAAATTTTTACTCTTTGTCATACTTTTGCTACTGCTTCCGCATTTTCCAGCTCCACACTTCATGCCATCCGCAGCTAATGTTGAAAAAGTAAGTGTTGATACAAGTGTTAATAATAATATTTTATTCATCTCTTATCCTTAGATTTAAATTTTGATAAGTGTAGTTTAGTATAGATGTGTGCAAAATGTGTGTAGATGAGGAATTATAGTTATTGGAAATGGAGACTTTAGTCCCATCTTATAGGCTAAGAAATCATCTTAACTTAATGTCATTTCATATACCCATTGCTGAAGAGGTAACATATTTTCATAATGCTCATACGCCCAGTCACATAATTTTTCATTAAAAAACTCACAAGGGTGTTTGACTTCATAGTAAGCATACATATTACCATACAAAGCCAACTGTTTAAATGGATATGTTTTTTCAAAACTATTTGGCAGTCGTTTATATTTTGTCTGGGGTAAATTATAACCTTTTTTTTGCATCTCTTCTAAAATTTCAAAAAGTGATTTTGCATGTTTTTCTTCTTTTATAAAATCTCTATATTTTTGCAGTGTCTGTGGAGAAAAGCCACGTATTCCA
>JALSQA010000192.1 GCA_026985685.1 Campylobacterales bacterium
TGCCTTTATCTCCTAAAACAATACTCAAATCTCCCTCAAGATAAAGTAATTCTGCTTTTTGAATATCATTTAGATTTTCTAATTTTATTTTTTTTGCTTCTTGTAAAGCAGCTTTAGGTTTGCCTATTTTTTTAAGTGCATTGATGTAAATAATTTCTATTTTCGGTGTATATACATGAAGTTTATATTTTTTTTGTAATGCTATTATTTTTTTTGCATAATTTAAAATCAACATTGTATTTTTTTTCTTTTCACCATATCTTACAATTTTCATAAAAAGATCTATATTTTTTATATTTTGAGGAAACTTTTTTTCTATTTTTTGTACTGTTCTTAGCATCAAATCATCATATGAATTTAAATTATAATATGCTGTTGCTATGTCATAAAGTACATCTTCATATTTATTTTTATGCAATATTTTAGAAAGTTTCAGTACCTCTTCACCTGCAAGAACTACTTTTTTATTTTGATCTAACTTTTTATAAACTTTTATTGTCAAATATAACCATTTTAATTTTTCATTTAAATCAGTAGAATTAACATACTTTTGTGATAATTTTAACGCTTCTTTATATTTACCTGTCTTCAACAAGCAGTGATAATATTTTTCATCATAATTCTTAGTTATCTTTAGTTTGTATGATATTTGTAATGATACTGCTTTTTTACACTCTTTTTTATCTAAAAGATCATAGACATACATTCCCATACTTTGATTTAGCTCATTACCAAGTCCATTTTCAAGCATTGTGTCTTTGAGTTTCAATATTTTTTCATAATCTTTTTGTTTATTTAATAATTTTATTTTTTCTCTTAGTGCATTTTTGTAAAGTGGCGTTTGTTTATATTTTTTAAGTAATTTGTCTAAAAAGAACATTTTTTTTGTCAAATTGTTTTCATTGGTATTGATCATTAATCCATCAAGATGTTCTTTTGCAAACTCTATATACTTACCCTTTTTATATTTTTTTATGTATTGTGTATATAAATTTATAGCATTATCATTATCTCCTGATTTTTCTAATGATAATGCTAGATTTTTCATATAACTTTGGAGATTTGGATCTTTTTTATTTTTCATAAGTTCTCTCAATATCTTAATAGAGATATCATATTTTTCATAAATCATGAATCTTTTTGCTAAGTCATAAGATTTTGTACTCTCTTTTTGAATAAATATTTTATTGCTCTTAAATACCTTTTCAACTATCTTCTTTGCCTTGCCTGGTTCTTTAAAATCTAAATACGTTTTTGCTATTTCCATTGCACTAAGTGAAGCTGTATCCAAATCCTTTGTACTATATAAAACATTTTTATATATTTTCAATGCTTCTTTTCTTCTTTTTTTTGTTTTATAAATAGCATCAGCAAATTTAATCTCTGCTTGTTGTGTATCTTTGCTATTTGGAAATGCACTTTTCAATATATTTAAATATTTTTCACCCTTAACAAGCCTACCTCTGGCAAAGTAACTCTCTATTATATATTTATAAACTTCTGGTATATGTTCGTTTGATGGATTTTGTGCAATCCAGTCAGAAGCATCTTGACTGACTGTAGTATAATCTTGTGCATGTAAACGAGCCAAATTTACCAATGCTCTTAACTTAAAAAGAGAAATATCACTAGAAAAGCTATCATGTGGTTTTTTTAAATATTCATCACTTTTTGATATCAAAGCTTTATATTTTTTCATTTTATAGAGCTTTTTTATTTGACTTAATACTATTGCACCTTTTTTGTGCTTTATTGGCTCTGCATTTAAATCTAATGCACTTATGTATGGTGTTTTATGTTTGCTAAGTGTTATTGGAAAATTAAACTCTTTTATACTTTTTTCATGAAGAATCTTAGGTTCTTTTTTAGCCCCTATAATCACCCAGTGTTTATAATAAAGAGGTTTTTTTATCAACTCTTTATTGATCAGTTTTTGGTCAATGGGTAGTAATTTTACATAAGATTTAGCATAAAATTTGACTTCGTTATTATTAAATTCAATATCAAAATAAGTATCTTGTCGTTTGGAAATATCTTTTTTTAACTTATCTGACAATTTACATTTTATGATTTTTTCAAAACCTATGCCATATTCTTGTTCACATGATATATTTTTATTATCAACCAAATGATATATATCAATACTTTGCCCATCATCTTCATATCTATTTAGAACAAGATCAGCTGCAAAAATATTTTCAAAAAGTAAAATTAAATATATTAAATTTTTCATAAGAAGGATTATAGCATAAGAATATATGCAAACAAAAGAATATTAAAATATACTTATCATGCTAAGTAGAAGAAATAGCAAAGAGGTACTCTCTTTGCTATTAGATTTATAAGTTTAGAAGCCACTCGCTTTAACATAATTTGTGATTATCTCTAACAATGGACTTACAAAGATTGTTGCTAACATTGTCATCAATGCTGCAAAACCAATGATGGTTTTAAGAGGTGTTGAGGCATTTTTTATATAAAGTGTACCTTCGTTTTGAATTGGATCTTTAAGAAACATATAGACTATCAATTTCAAATAATAGTATACAGATATAGCACTATTTAAAGCCATGAACAATGCCAACACAATAAATCCAGAATTAATTGCCGAACTCATCAAATATAATTTACCCCAAAATAATGAAAATGGAGGAACACCTGCAAGTGAAAGCATAAACATACCCATTATCACTGCATTTATTGGCATGATTTTAATCATTCCAGAAAATTTAGTATAAGGATGATCATACCGACTACCCCAGATACCTTTTTGTTTATGTCTCGATACCCAAAGCATAGTAAATGCACCTAAGTTTGTAAAGGTAAATAATATCCAATACAAAAACAGTGCACTATTTGCTTGTGCTGTACCAATCAAAATAGCAGACATTGCAAAACCAGCATGGCTTATTGAACTATAAGCTAGCATACGTTTAACACTATCTTGAACAAGAGCCATGATATTTGTCACTGTCATAGTCAATACTG
>JALSQA010000193.1 GCA_026985685.1 Campylobacterales bacterium
TCAATTTGATGCAACTTTGAGAGATCATATCAAAGTAGATGAAAAAGTCTATGATATACAAGTCTGGAGTTTGTTAAAGAGTGAATGGGAAAAGACAAATTTAAGATAAAACGAAAAGATTGAAAGTACATATGAACATTTGGCTTTTGTATCCAAGTTGCAACTTGGGTACAAGTATACAAAATATAATGAAGAAGAAAAGTAAAGAGACAAAGAGAGAAATTTTTGAAGATTTTAACAATCATACCCGTTTTAAATGCTAGTGCATATCTGCCTACTTTGATAAGAGCGTTGCAAAAACAAAAACTCTCTACTGATATCCTGATCATGGACTCCTCCTCAGATGATGATAGTGTTAAAATCGCCAAAGATTTGGGTTGTGAGGTAGTAGAGATAGAGCGAAGTGAGTTTAATCATGCTACAACTAGAAATATCGCTTTAAAGTATGAAGCCGATTTTTATCTTTTTGTGACTCAAGATGCCGTGCCGGTTGATGAATATCTTGTGCAGAGTTTGCATGAAGCATTTGCAGATACTAAGGTTGTTGCTGCTTATGCTAGACAACTTCCCAAAAAAGATGCCGATGCGATTGAAAAGTTCGCAAGAGAGACAAACTATCCCTCTTCATCGACGATCAAATCTAAAGAGAGCTTAAAAGAGATGGGAATCAAAACCTTTTTCTGCTCCAACTCATGTGCTATGTATCGTGGTGAGTATTTTCGCCAAGTTGGTGGTTTTACTGAAGGTCTTATCATGAATGAAGATATGGAGTATGCAGGTCGTGCGATTTTGGCGGATAAAAAAGTTGCTTATGTTGCTGAGGCTAGGGTGTGGCATTCACACAATTTTGGGATGGCTGATGTTTTCAAGAGATATTTTGATATTGGGATATTTTTCAGGACAAATAGTTGGATATCAGATGAGATCAACAAATATAGCTCAACCCAATCAACAGGGATAAAACAGGCAAAAAAAGAGATTGGTTATCTTTTTAGAAAAAAGCCATATCTCATACCAAAGTCGATTTTGTTTTCATTGACTAAGTTTGTAGCGTTTAAGTTGGGGTATGCATATGAAAGATTACCTCACTATTTTGTGAAATTATTTTCATTACATCGTTTTTATCACAAAATTTAAATTGATTTGGTAAAGAGCAAAAAATTTAGTATAATCTTTTCAAAATAAAATTAGGAGAATATATGAACACAAGAAAAGTTGGTATAGTAGGAGCTGGTGCAGTTGGAGCATCGGCAGCGTTTGCATTGGCATTGGCTGGTACTTGTCGTGAGATAGTGTTGTATGACATTGTTCCTGGAGTTGCTTTGGGAAAAGCTATAGATATAGAACAATCAACATCTCACAGTCCAAAAGGTACGATAGTAACAGCAGCAGATCAACCAAGTGATATGAAAGATTGTGATGTTGTGGTAGTGACAGCAGGAGTCCCAAGAAAAAGTGACATGACAAGAGCTGATTTGTTAAACATCAATGCCAAAATCATCGCAGATGTTACAGGAAATATCGTAAAATATTCTCCAAATGCTATTATCATTTGTGTATCAAATCCTTTGGATGTCATGACATATGTCATGCATAAACTGACAGGTTGGGGTAGAAATAGAATCATCGGTATGGCAGGAGCTTTAGACGGAGCTAGAATGGCATATCAAATTCAAAAGAAAGTAGGATATGGAGCAGGGCAGGTGAAGGCTATCGTCATCGGTGATCATGGTGAAAATATGATACCTTATCCTCAGATCTCTACAGTTGGAGGTGTTCCTTTGACACAACTTCTTGATGATGAAGCTATGCAAGAGATCGTTCAAAAAACCAAAACAGGTGGTGCTGAGATTGTTGGACATCTTAAAACATCAGCTTATTATGCACCAGGACGTTCTATCGCTGTGATGGTGGAAGCTATTTTAAATGATTCTAAAGCGGTGATCTCTTCTTCTGTATTGCTAGATGGAGAATATGGATATAAAGATGTGACACTAGGTGTACCGGTAGTTTTAGGTGCCAATGGTGTTGAAGAAGTGATTGTTTTAGAGTTAGATGATGAAACCAAAGCAAAACTTGATACTTCAGTAAAATCTATCCAGGAAAATATCGATATTCTCAAAGAAGAAGGTTTTTTTAACAAATAAATTATCTCAATGGACAAATATTTAAAAATAATATTTGTCCATATAAAAAAGATTTATTTTAGATAAATATTTCATACCTAAAAGCCACTTTTTGATATAGTGATGTTAAACATATCAAAAAATCTGGATGAAGTGTGCAGTATACATTATTAAAATTTTTCATTTTTTCATTTTTACTTTTTATCAATCTAATATGTTCCCTTCTTATTGCTTATACTTTTATCGAAGATCCCGGTAGTCATTATTTTTTGAAATATATTTGGATGGGCGGTGTTTATCTTCTCGCTTATGCGTACTATCGTCTTTTATCCAAGCGTATGGTAATGTCTATGGAGTTTATGTATATTCAAAAAGCAAATTTTTTAGCTTTGATTATTATTACTTTGATTATTTTTGCCTCAAGATCTTCAGTCGCGTATTCACGAAGTATTGTATTATTATATTTTGGATTAAATCTTTTCATGCCTATTGGTGTCTATCTCTTAAAACGAAAATTTATGCAATTTGATCGTTTTCGTGAAAATATCCTTGTCATTTGTGATAAGGAAGGTGAGGAAGATGTAAATAATTGGTTTGTCAAAGATAATTCATTTGGTTTTAATATATATCATCGTGTGATATGTGATGATGTCATGGATGAGGAAGCACAGCGAAAAATTTTTGGTTTGATAGAGTCTTATTCATATTATGCAGTAGTTGTATCTTTAAATAATGAGGAAACAGACAAGACTTTTCAAATCGTAAATAATATACTTCATCATATCAGTCGTGTGTATGTGTTGCCAAAAATATCAAAATTACCTTTGACAAATTCAGAATTTTTTAACTCTATAA
>JALSQA010000194.1 GCA_026985685.1 Campylobacterales bacterium
AATAAAAGCCTTTGCAAAAATGCCAAAACAAGTTAATATACATTAAGCCCTGTTTCTGCCGTTAAGTTTCTTGATCCAAAGCTCCAGCTTTGGATCAAAAAGTGAATATTTCACTGTTAGGCTTTGTTATCATTATTATTCAAGAGTCTTTGAAACATTAAGTCTTCTAAGTTTCTACTACTATCTACAACTAATAAAACAGAAACTTTTGATTCTTCCACTTTAAATACTATTCGCCATCTTTTATAAATAATTTCCCTGTATTTTAATATGCCAATATGTTGTAATTCAGGAACAATTCTTTTTCTTGTTGGCATAAAATATAAGTTATCACATTCTTTTTTTATTTCAAAAAATATCTCTTTGGCAATTTGTTTACTGCTAGGTTTTATATATTCAATAATCAACTCTAAATCAAATTGAGCATTTTTTGTCCATATCACACTATATTTACGCATTAATTAAACAGTTTATTTTCTAAGTTCTTAAACATTTCATCTTGTGAAATTACATTACCTTGATCAATGTCATTTTCACTTTGAATGATTAACTTTAGAAGCTGTAGAGTATTTTGAGTATTTTCATAGCTTTGTATGTCTTGAACAACTGCTTTAGCTTCCCCATTTTGAGTGATAATGACAGTTCTTTGATTTTCATTTACACTATTAATCACATCAGCAGTCTTAGCTTTCAAATAACTTATTGGTTTTATATCTTCACTTAAATGCATAAAAATCCCTTTTTATAGTTATTCTTATATTGTACCATATTTGGTTTTAATTAAGTACTTTATTGTGAGTGCGATTGTGATGATAACGGTCAAATATTTCTCTCCACTTCTTGATCCAAAGCTCCAGCTTTGGATCAAGAATGAGAATTAAAGATGATAAATACACATACTTTACACATAAGTTTGTTAGAATTACATCGTTGATATAAAGGTACATTGATGAAAATACTCCTTTTAGAAGATGATCCAATTTTGTCTGATTTGATGTTTGATCATTTGTCTGATGCAGGCTATAAAGTAACACTATGCTTTGATGGCACACAAGCGATTGAGATGATTGATTCAGAGCATTTTGATCTATTCATCCTCGACATCAATGTACCTCATAAAAGCGGTATAAAAGTCCTGGAAGATACTCGCCAGTACAAAAAAAACACACCTGCAATATTTATCACAGCATACCAGGATATACGCCATCTCAAAAAAGCTTTCCTCGCTGGAGGTGATGACTATATCAAGAAACCTTTTGAACTTGAAGAGTTAGACCATCGTATCAACAATATCAAGAAAAGATACAACATCGAAACCGATCAAATTCGTTCTATCGATGAAAATATCAACTTTTGTTACCAAAAAAGAGAACTTAGTTTTGATGATGGAACATCTATCTCTCTATCACAAAAAGAGTCTCAAATACTGCACTACTTTCTAAACAACAAAAACAGAGTCATCTCCTCAGATGAGATCATACAAAACATCTGGCAATATGAAGAAATCCCATCAGATGCTACACTGCGTGTCTATATCAAAAATATACGACGACACATCGGCAAAGATCACATCAAAACACTTCGTGGACTGGGGTATAGTTTTGAATCCTGATGAAAAAAAAGCACTTTTTAGCTTCATCACAATCTACACTTTATCTGCTTTTATATTGATCAGTATCATCGCTGTTTTATACTATAACAAAGCCGTATCACAAAAGACTTCTATGTGTAAAAATGATCTAAAAACTACTATATTATCAGTCGAGATGCATATCATGAAAGCACAGATAGAACAAAAATCCTATCACTTTCAACCCTCCCACTATAAAATAAATGTTGGACTTTTTGATATAAACAAACACCCCATATCTTCAAATCTACACTACTCTAAAATAGACTTTACAAAAATGATAGATATGCAACCCACATACGTTCACATGATCAAACAACTTCCAAAACCTATCCAAAATGTCTCTTATATAGTTGCAGAAGATTTACGTATGCCCCAAGAGTTTTTTAACCTCAAACTCCTTATAGCCATGACTATATTTGCTTCAATGATTTTTATCATTTTTATAGGATACTTGTTGAGTAAACTGTTATTAAAACCAGTCAAAGAACACATCGCACAACTTGATAAATTTATAAAAGACAGCACCCATGAAATCAATACCCCAGTAACTGCTCTTTTGATGAGCGTATCCCAATTACGCAAAAAAGGGATCAAAGAAGAGAAACTTTTACGCCATATCTCCATCAGCTCTAAACTCATAGCAAATACTTACAACACACTAGCTCATGTCAGTTTCAAAGATTTAACACAAGATGAGGATATAAAATCTTTTGATTTAAAAAAAGAGATTCTAAAAAGTATTGTATTTTTTACAGAAATTGCCCAGTCAAAAAAGATCACCATTCATAGTGATTTAAAAGCTACATATATTCAAATGACTCAACAAGAAGGCTCTAAACTTATAAACAACCTCCTCTCCAATGCCATCAAATACAGCCACCCAAAAAGTGATATATTTGTCACACTAAAAAACAACACCCTTACAGTCACAGATCATGGCATAGGCATAAGTGAAAAAGACCAAAAAGAGATCTTGAAACGTTACAAACGAGCAAGTGAACTAGGTGGTGGCTTTGGTATAGGACTAGATATAGTAAGTGCTATTTGCAAAAAATATAACCTCTCCCTTACAATCAAATCAAAACCAAATCAAGGAAGCACATTTTCCATCGACCTTACAAATATCCTGACATCTAGTTAAGATAAAGATATTACTTATATTGAAAACGGAGACAAAACCTTCCTGTTAATTTAGTTTATTGTTCCCAATCTGAACTTGGGAACAATGTAGGTATACACCCGCCAAACTTAATATTTTCTATATTTATGCTACAATAAAAATAAAAAAAGGTTTATCATGAATAGTACGATTATGGGTTTTGGAATCGCTGGAAATTTTGCA
>JALSQA010000195.1 GCA_026985685.1 Campylobacterales bacterium
TTTAGCTGATTTAAACAGTAGCTATGGAGATATCCCTGTCGTGCATGAGTGGATAACAAATATAGAAAATGCACATATCTCATACCCTACAGAAAATTTGCTCTTTTATCCTATCTTGCAAAGTAGCTACTGTGGTCGCAAGGATAGTATAGATATCAAAGGCTCAGATGTCACTATCACATTGTCAAGAACTTTTGAAGATTGCAATCAGACTTTTGTATATCATGTATTGATTTATCAAATTCCAAAAGATATCAAAAATATCACAATAAAAGCATTTAAAAAAGCTCCAGTTACTATTTTTAACAAAAAAAATTAAAAAAATATAGTCTATACATTATTTCAACATTTTTTTAGATTACAATGGTGCTATCTTAAAAAAAGGAGTATATTATGAAAGTCCAGTTAAAAAGTTTATCACTTATGCTTGTGGCTACATTGATGTTTGTTGGCTGTGGAAATGATCCAAAAGAGAAACTTGTTGTTGCTAGTTCAAAACTAAGCAGAGATTTAAATCCGGCGGTGAGCGAGAGTCAGTTAAAAAATTTATCAGAGGATAACAACGCTTTTGCATTTGATATCTTTGCAAAACTTCAAGAAAATGAGCATAAAAACATTTTCATCTCACCATACAGCATATCACAGGCTCTAGCGATGACTTATGCAGGTGCAAAGGGAGTTACAAAAAATCAAATGACACAAACGCTTCACTTCAATCAAAATGATGATGATCTTCACAGTTCATTTAATGCACTAGATCTGCATCTAAACTACACAGAGGGCAACTACACTTTTTCAGTTGTAAATGCACTATGGGCACAAAAAGGTTATAAATTTTTAGATAATTATCTTGACTTACTCAAAGTAAACTATGGTGCAGATGTAAATCTTTTAAATTTTGCAGAAGGTGAAAAATCAAGACAAATTATAAACTCTTGGGTAGGAGATAAGACACATCAAAAGATTAAAGATTTGATTCCAAAAGGAGCTTTGAATGCTGAAACAAAATTTGTGCTTACAAATGCTATCTATTTTAAAGGAGATTGGCTAAATGAATTTGAGAAAGAAAATACAAAAAAAGGAGATTTTACACTACTTGGTGAAAGTAGAAAAGAGGTAGATTTTATGCACCAAACTGACTATTTCCCTTATGCAGATGATGAAAACTACCAAGCTATAGAGTTACCATACAAAGGTAACAGAACTTCTATGGTGGTCGTATTGCCAAAAGATGGTAAATTTCAAGATGTTGCATCAGATATAAAAAATGTATATCAAAAAGTGATAAGTGATAAAAATCAAACCAGAATAAACCTAAAAATGCCAAAGTTTAAATTTACAACGGATGTTTATCGCTTAAAAGAGTATTTTAAAAAACTTGGCATGGTTGAACCTTTTTCAGATGAAGCAGATTTTAGTGGTATGACAGGTGAGCCAAAATTGAAAATAAAAGAGATTTTGCATAAAGCTTTTATCAAAGTAGATGAAAAAGGATCAGAAGCAGCTGCAGCAACAGCAGTTATAATGAATGCTGCAAGTGCTACTGGACCAACAGAACCAATAAAAACAATAAATATGTTTATAAACAGAGCTTTTCTATTTTTTATCAGAGATATCAAAAGTGGTCAAGTGTTGTTTATGGGAATTGTAAAAGATCCACAAAAATAAATACTTTTAACCACCAAAGATTAAGTTGGTGGTTAAAATCTTATCTCAAACCTCGCTCCATCCCCAACATTTGAAACACTAAGTTCCCCGCCCATCTCTTTTTCTACAATCGTTTTGGTGATATAAAGTCCTATGCCATCGTTTTGTTTTTTGGTAGTAAAATATGGCTCGAAGATTTTATCGATGATCTTTTTATCAATTCCCCCTGCATTATCTTCTATGATAATAGTTGGTTTATTGATGGTTATAGTAATCTCGACATCTTTTTTGATATCTTTTGCATTGTTGATGATGTTTAGTATCACTTGTTCAAACTCGTTTTTGTTTCCGTAAAATGTGAAAGAGTTTTTATCTATTATAGTGACAGGTATGTTGGCAATTTTGACAGCATTTTCACATGAAGTTTTGATATCAAACTCCTCTTTTTGTTTGGAAGGGTTGTAGAAGTTTCTAAAATCTTCTATCGTGTTTGACATATAGATAAGTTTATCATTTGCCTCTTTGAGTTTTTTTTCGACTATTTTAGGGTCGTGGCTGTTTTTTTTGATATTCATGAAGATATATCCAAGATGAGTTAGTGGTTGTCTCCACTGATGTGCGATACTTGCTACCATCTCTCCCATGGATGCTAATCTGGATTGTTGTAAAAGTAGGCTTTGTTGCTTTTGTTTTTCGTCATGAAGGAGTTTTATCTTGTAAGCAAGTGCGATAGATAGTAGCACCGACTCAATGGCAAAGGCGATATGCAAAAGTGGAAAATCTTTTGCAATCAAATCACCAATATTTGTATAGACAATCACAGCTGTAACTATGACAATATTCCAGCCTATGTAAAAGAGAAAAAAAGGTGTTTTTTTATCCGTTACAAGTCGTTTGGATTCTGAGACAACAAGCCAAATCAAAATATATGGTGGCAAAAGTGAAGTGATGATATTTTGACCATATAAGAGTGTGATGGGGATATCTAAACCTGCGATAAAAAGGATCACAAGGATTAGATTGTCCAACTTTTTAATCTCTTTTGTTTGTAAAAATTCACGGATAAAAAGCAAAGAAAAAATTAATAAAGCGATGCGTGTAAGTGAGTGGATAGTCAAACTATCAAAGCCATAAATCTCATAAAAAGGTGTTATATAAAGGCTCTCAAGTGTCAAAAGAAAAAACAAAACACAAAGCTGTGCCAGTGCATAATAAAGATGGGAAAGCTCTTTTGAGTAGAAATAGATAGCTATATTGTAAACAAAAACAGAAAAAATGATGCCAAGTGAAAAGAGAGATATAGCGATGGAGCTAAGATCATAG